>JAUXGF010000037.1 GCA_030622395.1 Calditrichaceae bacterium | reverse complement strand
TAGCCGTCTTTTAATGTTGGATCAAGAGCAATTGATTTGTCGAAACAGATTAATGCTTCATCATAATAAGTTTTTTTAAGATTTTCATCTATACTGTCGTTGCTGGCGTGAAAATATAAAAGACCTAAGTTAAAATGAAAAGCTTTTTCTTCAGGGTTTAATTCAATCGCTTTTTTGTATGTACTAACGGCATTATCGAAGTCTTTTAAAATATCGTAGATTTGAGATAGCAATGAAATAGCTTCTATGTTTTTAGGATCAATTTCAAGCGCCTTATTAATGCTTTCAGCGGATTTATTATATTCCTTTTCGGAAAAATAATAATTTCCCAATGAAAACCAGGAAGCGGCGCTATCAGGAAATGATTTAGTTAATTTCAAATAATTTTCCAAGGAATTCTCTTTATCATCTAAAGAAAAATAACAAGTGGCTAATAAATTGATAGTTTTGAAATCTTTCTTAATGATATCTGCATTACTAAAATTCTTAATAGCTTCATTTAAAGTTTTAACGGCTTTTTCAGATTTTTTATCTTCCGATTTTTTATAGGCGTTGTAATTTTTTGCCCCGTTATTAAAAGAGGTTTGAAAATAATAATTCTTTTCTTGTTCAATATCCTTTGCAAATTGAGAGTCAATAGCAAGAGATTTTTCAAACGATTCCATCATTTCTTTAATCAGGTCTTTTTTGCCTTGAAGTTTCCCCAATAAACACCAGGCTTCCGAATTATTCGGATATTTTTGTGTTGCGTCGAGCGCTAATTCTAATGCCTTGTCGAAGCGTCCGGCGTTAAAATCAACAAAGGCTCCTTCCAATTCCGGAGGCCGGCACGAAGTTAACATCGAAATAATTAACAGCGCGGCGGATAACGTTAACATAAGTCTTTTCATCTTTAAAACTCCTTAAGTTTAGTTTGTATAAAATTGTTTAAGGTTTAATTCAACAGGATTTTTTATTATACCCTTTTCTGTGATAATTCCCGATATTAAATGATTTGGCGTAACATCAAAAGCGGGATTGTAAACATTATAATCATTTTTATTATCAATGTTCCAAAAAGCTAAAATCTCTTCTTTATTTCTAAATTCAATCGGTATTTCACCGCCGCTTTCAATTGAAAAATCAAACGTACTAAGCGGAGCCGCGACATAAAATGGTATTTGATGATAGTAAGCTAAAACAGCTAAGGAATATGTGCCGATTTTATTAGCCGTGTCGCCGTTTTTTGCAATTCTATCCGCGCCTACAATTACAGAGTCTATTTTATTTAACTGCATTAGACTAGCTGCCATATTATCCGCTATCAAAGTTGCAGGGATATTGTTCTTCGTTAATTCCCAATATGTAAGCCGCGCTCCCTGCCCGACCGGCCTTGTTTCGTCAACATAAACGTGAATATTTTTCCCCTGCTTTTTTGCTTCATAGATAACAGACAAAGCCGTTCCCCTGCCGCCAGTGGCTAAAATACCGGCGTTGCAATGGGTCAATATATTTGATCTGTCTTTAATTAATTGCGCCCCGAACTTGCCGATAGATGCGCAAGTATTCTTATCATTTAAATGAATATTAACCGCGGTTTCTTTTAGTTTTGACAGTAGAACATCATCAATTGGAGATCCCGAATATTTTAAAAAAGCTTTCATCATTTTATCGACCGCCCATCCTAAATTTACCGCTGTGGGGCGGCTGCTTTTGAGGGCGTCGGCAGCTTGAGTTAGATTATTGATATTCAATTGATTTTTACTATATAAGAATTCCGCATGTTTGTACATGCCATAAGCCGCTAAAATGCCTATGGCGGGCGCGCCGCGAACTTTTAATGATTTAATGGCGTCAATTACGTTGCTTAATGTTGATAATGTTATATATTTAAAAGTTTGCGGTAATTCTTTTTGATTTATTATTCTTAAAGTATTATTTTCAAAAACTATTGATTCAATATTCATATTATTAAAGATTTTAACATAAATTGAAAAACTACAAAAAATATATTAAATTCGCAAGAAAAAGAGAATAGTTTTGTTAGATAAAACCAAGTAAATATAATAAAAATAGGATAAATAATGATACGGATTATTTTAATAAGTCTAATATTAATTACAAATGCCTTTTGCCAGGAAAAGGATTTTAATGAACAGGAATTTTTTAAGAAGATTAAAGAATCTTATTATACGCTTAACGGCACGGGCGCGAAAAACTTCACTTCATTAATAACAAATTCGGGTATGGAATCATTTGCAGAGGAACAATGGAATAATAAAGAAATTTTCCCCTTTCAATTAATATGGTTTGCTCCGGGTAAATTGTATTTATCACAGCAGGGCGTACCAACAATCAAAGAGGGGAAATTTAAGGAATATCAGGATATTATTAATGGGTTGAAAGGGCAGTTAAAGGGCGTCTTTATTGACTTGCAGCGATTTTATATCAGCGGGTTGTACGGTAATATAAATGACGATTATCTTATTAAACATAATGATCAGATTATAGAGATATCATTTGAAGCTGGCGATCAGGATAATAGGACACAATTTAATTATACTTTTGGGCTTAACGGATTATGTTTAAAAATAGAAACACTAAATCCCGACACGAGCACGAGGGTTGTAACTTATCCCAAGTTCAAAACGGTAAAAACAAAATGGCTGTGCAGCGGCTGGGTAGTGCAAAATATTAAAAATGATGAAATTAAAAGCGGCTTTGAGGTGCAATTAAAAAATAGTTTAGTTAATAATATATGGGTTCCCTACGAAATTTTAATAATCGTACAGAAAACCGAAGAGATGGGGAATACATATACTGATATTATTAAAATTAAAAATTATTTATTTAACCAGGCTGTTGAATTATTAAATAATTCTAAAACAACAAACTAAAAAACACCAATTATTTAATTTGTGTTTTTCTAATAATTCAACAATTCCTCTTCTCCTAGATTCTTGTCTTTGTTCTTTATGGCCCATAAACCTTATTTTCAAAACCCTTTATTGGCATATTATATCAGAATAATGAAATGAACAATAAATGATACCTGCGCATTTTTTACCCATCCCTGCTTGCATCCCGATACTTCGGGGTAACCCTTCCCTAATTCAATAGGGAAGGGAATACTGATATTTACATATTTATGAATAATACAAGCCATACAGATTTTTTCACCCCGATTTTTCGGGACCGGGGGATGGGTAAAAAAACTCCCATGTGAAATTTGTCTTACACCATTCAAGATAACAGTTATCTGATAGATTATTTTTCATTTTTTTATATAACTTTTGACATTATCAAAAACTAAATTCATACAGATGACTAAATGAGCATATTCCAAAAGTCATTCGTTCTGTTTTAAAAGCAATAACTTAAAATAAGCCTCTATCAATTGCTGATAATCCCTGTTGTAGCCTTCATTCAAAGCCCGGCGCAAGGCGTCTTGTATGGCTTTCTTCTCCGCGTCAACCAAATCCCCAAGCTTGCCCGGATCTTTTATGCGGTATTTTTTTGCTCTTTCCGCCTTTCGCTTTTTGGAAAATTCCCGTTCCTGAATGGATTTCTGAGCGTCAAGCATACGGGATAAAATCTGCCGCTGCCGCTCAATTGTTTTCCGGTCGATATTTTGTTTTAAAAGATCCTGCACCACTTCTTCCATCTTGCCGGACAACTCTCCCAATCTGCCTAACATATCTCTGCGGTCGCCCATCTTTTCGTTCATACTCTCCAAAGCTTCCCGCAAAGCTCCCTGCTCGGCTGCCAGACGCCGCATTGCCTGTTGCTGCATTAATGAAAGCTTCCCCTGGTTACCCTGACCCTGAAGCAAACCCATTGTTTCTTCGTTTATCTGTCCCTGGCTTCCAGCCATTTGCTTTAGCTGCTCCATAAATTGCTCAAAACCAGTACCCGATTGCGACTGTTCCATTTGCGACATTGACCGGCGCATCTGCATAACGCTTTCATTCAAAGCCGCTAAAGCCCGCTCCTGGCTCAACGCCGCCGCCCCTTTATTGCGTTCCGATAAATTATTAAGACTTTGCTGCATATTGCTTTGAGCCTTGCCCAGCGATTTATTTATTTTAGGACTGATAAAGAATGTTTCCCTTGCAAGCTGCATCAACTCCGAAAGTAATTTTTGAAAATTATCCTTTACCTGTCCCTGACCGTTGGCTATATCTTTTAAATCGCCGCTAAAAGCCGAAGCATTTTGCGTTTGCTTCTGCAGCTTTTCCTGAGAATGAGAAAGTTGCAGCATTTTTTGCGCAGCCGCGTTCATCTTCTTTTTGATCTGTGCTTTATGTTGACCTTGAAGCTGCTGCTGAGCCTGCATAAGCGAATTTTTGATTGCATCAAATTTCTTTTGAAGTTTCTGTGAACAATCGGCTGCATTTTTTTTCTGTTGGGAACTAAGATTTTGCTGCATGTTCTGCATTTGTTCACTCAAAGTGGGATCGCTCATCCGGCTTTGCGTAGAATCAAGCGTCTGATTTGCCTGCGGGAATTTTGTTAGCTGCGGCTCCTGCAAAAATTTTTTCAGGTCATTCTGAAGCTGTTCTAATTTTTCTTTTTGCTGCGCTTGTTGTTTTTTTAATTGATTGTATTCTTTGTCGCCGGGTGTTTTATCATTGTTAAGCGTATTACTGATTTTTTCCTGTTGTTCGGCAAGGCTTTTTGCCTTTTGCGCTAATTGATCCAGTTTTTGTTCAAGCTGTACCTGCTTTAATAGTTCAATTGTACGTTCAATATTTTTTTTAAACGCCTCCTGGTTTAATTTAAATTGTTCCAGCGCATTCCGAACTTGTTTAGGGTCGGATTTATCTAAAGCCTTTTGCAAATTCTGCATAGCCTGCATAAGTTCCGGGGTAGCTATCTCTTTAAAGAGCTCCTGAAGCTGCATGTATTTTTCAAGGATTTCTTCGCTTATCAAATTATTTGCATCCAGTTTTTCTATTAACTCCTCAAGATTTTTCTGAATCTCTTTAACTTTATCCTGCAATTCTTTTTGTTGCTCTAAAGTCTTTTCAAGCTGTTGTTTTGTCTCCCAGTCGACTTCGTTTGCCCGTTTAAATTCGCGGTTAATCTCTTCCAGCTTTTTTTTCAGGTTTTCAGATTCCCGGCGCACATCTTCTAACTTTTCAGATTCCTGCTCTTCGTTTTCTGTAAACGAATCGAAAATCTCATCTAAAGAAGGAAAGCGGATATAGAATATTTTACTTTTCCCAATGCCGGGCCCGCTGATATAATTATTATCTTTAGCTTCGGCATAGTATTTAATACCATCGTCAAACGCTAAAGGGAGCAGGTCAAAATTCCATAAATAATATAACTCCTGCCGTTTTGATGATTTATTTTTCAGTTTCAGCGAGGCTTGCCGCCAGGTAGTATCCGCAGCCGATTCAGAGCTGTATAAATATTGATAAAATAAATTAACAACACTTAAACCAAAATCGTCGCCAGCTTCAATTTTTAGTTGCAGGCTGCCATCAAGCTGAGTTTCAACATCCTGCCCGGGTTCGCTAATTTCAACAAAAGACGGATTGTCCGGCAAAAGCGCTATTTGATAATCAATCGGATTTAAATTCCCCAAACCGGATGTATCCTGAAGCAGAATTTTATAACTATCATTTTTATTGATTGAAAAATTACCGCTGATACGTTTGCCTCGTATGTCCAGATCAATCTTCCCCCCGCATGCAAAGATAAGCGAAGCAGATTCGATCATTTTGTTTGTTTCTAATTTTACCTTCGCCCGCGTTCCCGCTAAAGCAGCAATATCGCCTAAATTTCTATCCAAACGCTGCTTTTGCAAGCCCGAATAACGCGGCGGAATTAAGGTCACGTCTAAGTTTTTGATCATTGGAGGGATGCGTATATCAATATGATATTTCTTTGACCGGATATGATCCTGTAGTTGTTTATTGTTCAGCGGCAGCCCGTTAATTTGATAATCCACCGGCTTTTTAATATCCTTAACGTTGATTGTATAGCTTCCCCTAATTCGGTTCATCGGCAAAATACGCATGCTTCCGGCGCTGTTAACATCTTTTATAATTAACTGACAGGAGTGTAAAGGAGGCCCGTTATAGCGAGCTTCAAAATTAATTGATTCGCCTTTAATAATATTAATATTACCGGGCTCTACTTCAAATTGATAAGCAGGCAGTCTTAAATATTCATTTGAAGGATTTAATAAACGTAAGGTTGAATGAGACATATCGTCAAATTTAAAACTTAACAAAACTATTGCGCTGATAAATACAGGGAGGGCTAATTTAATTCCCGGCAGGTATTGTTTTAACTTTAACTGTGTTTTAAAATTGTGGTTGCCGTATTTATCTATGTTTGTTTTAATCCCCGCTTTACGTAATTCATCCGAGATATTTTCATCAAACTCACGGGTGATCAGATGATATGTATTAACCAGGGAATCTTTAATTTCAGGATAAAATCTGCCTAATAGACTTGCAGCGGCGGTTAAATTGGAATTTGGCTTTAAGGCGGTTAAATTTTTTAGCGGAATTAAAAAAAAGAGGTATAACAAATATAGCAGAACGCCGACGCCAATAAACCATAATCCCCAGCGTGTTAGTTCCGAAAAATAAAAGAGATTGTCGGCAAGAGCGGCGCTAAGCCACAATGCCGATATTATCAGCGACAGGCAGGAAATCTTCCCTAATAATTCATACCATAATTTTCTTTTACCGAACCGGTAAATATTGGAAAGTAATTTTTTTTCTTCGCTGCTCATGAGATTAATTTAACAATGCAAATAAAAATATGTTCAACGCCATTCTTAATGCCTGTTCCCTTTTTTGCGGATCGTCTTTATGAATTTCAGCGTCTTCACAGCCGTCGCTGATATCGGTATTAAAACTGTAAAAACAGACTAGTCTGCCTTCGTATAATAATCCCAAACCCTTTGGCGCGCCGCCGGCATGTTCATGCACCTTAGGAAGTCCCCGGTCAAAATGATAGAAAATATGATAAACAAGATGCGAAAAAGGCAGTTCAACAAAATTCAATTCAGGGAAGACTTTTTTCATTTCGCGGCGGAAAGAGGCGTCCATTCCATAATCATCGTCTGCAAATAAAAAGCCGCCTTCAATAAGATAGCGCCGCAGAGCCTGCGCCTCCAGATCGGAAAAAACAATATTTCCGTGTCCGGAAATATAAGCTATCGGGTATTGTTTAAATTCAGCGTCTAAAATACGATGAGCTGCTTCACGCTCCCCGGCGTCGACGGATAATTCATCCCGCGCTTTACTTAAAATATTCCGCCAGGTTGTTTTATTACCGTACCAATCGCCGCCGCCGCTGTATTGAATGCGCACAGGGATAACCGGTTGAGCGGATAAATGATTAAAAGAAAACATTAAAATTATAATTATGAAAGATATTGTTGATTTAGTGAATTTATTAAGATCAGTTTTGATGAGCTTATGCATTTAAATTTTTTAACC
Organism: Calditrichaceae bacterium; assembly: GCA_030622395.1. Taxonomy (GTDB): domain Bacteria; phylum Calditrichota; class Calditrichia; order Calditrichales; family Calditrichaceae; genus JAUXGF01. Next base: position 3,781 of record JAUXGF010000037.1, on the reverse strand, counting down.
CCCCCCTAATTTTTCTAATGATAGAATGTAATAACTTACTCACGGGTGGAATCAGCAATGCCCCTCTTGGGAGGGGTTACCCCGAAGTATCGGGATGCAGGCAAGGGTGGGTTTTCTTTATTCCCAATATACACCCAAAACAACCCCACACTAAACAAAGATGTATTGCACATTTCATCTATAAAAAAAATCCCGAAGCGAAAAATCACTTCGGGAAAAATTAAACCATTTATGTTAAAATAACAAATTAAATTATTCTTGAGGCTACCATAACAGCCATTGTTACACCGCCAATCACCTTAATGGAAAGTCCGCCTAATTTACCCAAAAATGCGCCTAGCCCGCTAAAAAAACTATCTTTAACGTTAGTAGTGTTGATAAACTCCAAAAGGAACGCGCCAAGAAAAACCCCGGAGATCGATCCGATAATGGCTCCCATAATAGGCGTCACAAAAGCTCCGCTTATAGCACCGACAATTCCCCCGATAATAGCGCCGCTTATACCCCACTTAGAAGAGCCGTATTTTTTAGCCGTAAAATAAATTAACAAAAATTCAAGTAACTCTAACACAACGACTATTCCAAAAAGCGTTAATATAAATGAAAATGAAAAAGATTCAAAACCAGTGGTCAAACCATAAACAAGACTGCTCAAAGCAAGTATGGAATTGCCCGGCAAACCATAAAAATTGGAAAAAACAGAGAACATTATTATTGAAATAAGCACAATATCCATGACTAAATGCATCTTAAATCGTCCTTTTATGAAGAAGTTGCAAATTTATATCTACGCGCGGTGTTGTTTAATTTTAATCTTTTTAATTCGGCGCGCACTTTCACCCAGCCTATTCTAGTAAAACCATATTTTATCATATTAAGTTCCCGTTTTATTTTTAAAGCGCCGTAAGTAGGATTTTCTTTAACGATCATTTTAATTTTTTCCTGTAAGCTCAAAGAGGCCGGATTTATTTCTTCGGGCGCCTCTTCAGCAACGGCAACGTCTTCTTCGGTTTTAACTTCCGATTGCTGAGCTTCCGTTTGAGCGGGTTCCGCTTCCGCTTGCGGCAACGTTATCTCCTTGGCAACCGGTTTCCCCGCGGCTTCGAGCATTTCAAATTTATTAATAGCCTCATCCACCGTATCATAAACGTCAAGAATATGATGAAATTCGAGTAATTCAAAAATTTCATAGACGTCGGGCACCATACGCACCAATTTTAAATCACCGCCGTTTTCCCGTATGGATTTTATCTCACTGATAAAAATACCCCAGCCGGCGCTGCTTATATAGTCAACATTTCCTAAATCTACGATTATGAAAAAACGACCTTGCTTTAATAAGGAATCAAGCGCCCTTTCTAACTCAGAAGATGTAGTTGTGTCAATATATCCGCCAACCTTAATAATTGATATATGATTACGGCTGCCGGCTATTTCGGTTGAGACCTGAATACCTTCCATTCATTCCTCCTTAATAAAGGGATTTAATTTGAATTCAACTGCATTTGACTGGTTAAGCGCTATTTTGCTTCATCCCTTGTTAATGATTCTACCAGAGATTTTCTGGTAATTATTTTCTTTTGCAATAATTTTTTCCGGATTCGATCCATCTCATTTGTTTCTTTTACTTTTTTAACAGATATATTTTCAGTTAAATGATGCTGAGCTAATCCAATTTCATTGATTGCTTCAATTATTATACTATATTTACTTAATTTATGGTCTTTTTTCAGATATTTCAACAATTGTTTAACTTTTAAAAGAATTAACCGCTTATCTAATTGTTCAAAATTTTCATTAATGAACGTCATCGCCTGATGTATCTGACTAATTATCTGTTTAATATCTGTCAGTTCTTTTAGTATCGGATGAGTTAGGATAATTTTCAGTATTAAATTAATTTTTTTTACATTTTCTTTCAAATCAGAATCAAATTCAACGTCTTTCTCTAATAATTCAAGCGCTTTAAGATCATCATCCAATAATTTATACAACTTGTCTAATTTATTTTCATCAATTTTAATTGAAACCTGATCTAATACTTCTTCTTTGGAAAAAGCTGTTTTGGGCTGTACAAGTTCCAATTCTTCTTTTACTGGTTTCGCCTCTTCTTTTTTAAGTATTTTTTGTTCGATCGGTTTTTCTTTTACAGGGGCGGTTTTTTTACTGATCTCTGTTTTGTCTTCTTTTTCAGGCGGTTTGGTTTCACGAACCTCTGCTGCAGCCTGGAGCGGCTTTGCCTGTTTATGAATAATTGTTGGCGGAGCCTTTTTTACTTCTGTCTCACTTTTAATCTCTGTGCCCGCAGCTACAGTGGTTTGACGTATGATTGCTTTTTTACTATCGGGTTCTCGTGTACTGATCGGTTTTAAACGGCTTTCAAATTCAGCGCTGCCGCGTTTTTTAATTTCTTTCTCCGAGGACTCAAAATCCAAAATAACATTTCCGTCCAGGGTGAGCAAGGGCGTACCCGGTTGTTTGAGGCGCTTTTTACCGCCTTTTTCAATAAACCGTTCTCTTAATTCCTGAGTGTTTAATCTCAAATTTACTAATTCATTATACAATCGTCCCGAGTCAATTTTTATAGATCCATACTCTTCTGTCTTCAGTTCGTTGGCAATGCGTTTAGCGCCATAGTCGGGATGTTTACGAATAATATCAAAAATCTTTGTTTTAACTTCGATAGAGATATGTTTCTTTTCTATATAATCCTGTCCTTTTAGAAATTTCTTTAAAGCGCCCATCCCTTTTCTATCAATGATATCTTTATATTTATAATAGTAATGGGGTGAAACTCTCAACTGCTCAAGCGCCTTTTTAACCGGTGTCCCGCCTGCAATCAACTCTTTCAATTGTTCTTGAACTCTATAAATAACGTCGCCGTGCATTAATTTTTCTTTAATAGATACAAAAGTTATATCGTCATTTTGAAGAGCGCCGCCGGTAAAGTTTTTCAACTCTACATTTATGCTTTTAATGAACTCACCCACATCCAAATGGGCATTGCTGCGAATTGAATTTAGAAACCGTTCTTCCCTGTAAAGCTCGCGGTTTGCATTCATTGCCTCGGTAATACCGTCAGTGTAAAGCACTAAAATATCATCCTCTTGCAGACGAATGGAGTCTGTCTCGATCTTTCTGGCAAAAAGTTCAACGTCAGGCAGTTGGATACCTACAGGGAAGCCGGACGGATTTAAATAATAAGTTTGTTTAGTCGATCCCCGGTAAAGCATCATCGGATTATGACCGGCGCTGGCATAGTGGATAATTCGATTCCTTGAATCCAGGATGATATAGAACATAGTTACAAACATACCGCGTCTCATATCATCGACGACAAAACGGTTAACCCTTGCCAACACATCGGCGGGATTTTTATTTCCGCGTGATTCCAAACGTAAGGCGGTACGAATCATGGTCATAATTAATGATCCCGGAACGCCTTTTCCTGAAACGTCCGCCACACAAATACCGATCGTATCTTCGTCTACTTCGACAAAGTCAAATAGATCGCCGCCCACTTCTTTAGCCGCTTCGTAGTAAGAGGCAATTTCATAACCTTCGACTTTTGGAAAATCACTGGGCAAAAGCATCTGCTGAATTTCCTGAGCCACCTGCAGTTCTTTTTGAAGCTTTTGCTGCTCAATCAAACCAACTTGTGCTTCGCGGAATTTCTCCGTCATCTCATTGAAAGCCTGGGCAATTTCACCCAATTCATCCGAGGCGTCGATGTCAATTTCATCCTGAGTAATTTTGCCGTGCACCACCTGCCGCACCCACT
>JAUXGF010000165.1 GCA_030622395.1 Calditrichaceae bacterium | reverse complement strand
ATTTTTAATACTTGTAATATATACAATTTATTTTTTGCATCGACAGCTATTCACTTGTTTTTTATTACATTACGTCTTTTCTGTTATTATCTCTATTATTATCAACGTGTTACACGCTGGCACATCTTTTGCGTTAAATTAAATAAAAAGAAAGGAAGGTCTAAATGAATTTAGATAACATACTTAACGGAAACTTGGCAGTCAGTTCCGTAAACGATACTGCCGGAAAAACCTACTATAAAATTCAAATTGCATTCTCAGACAATGATATATTAACTGTTTATCGACAAAGTATCTTCGAATTATTGGAAGAACTGCCGGTAATAATCAGCTCTGCTATCCAGACTAGAATTATGGTAGATGATATGATTTTAAATTGATATTGATAAGGTTTCGCTTAAATCTAAAATGTATAAGCAAAAGTTTTAATTAACAAAATTGGCAAAGACTAATATTTCAAATTAAAAATAGACTTGGAGAATTAAAAATGTTACCAAAAAGAAAATTAAAAACAGACTTAAAAAAGTTTTCCTTTTTTCTATTAATATTTAGCTGCTTATTTGTTAACTCTGTTTTCCCTTCAGACGAGATAGACCTTTTTGACAAAACAGAAGGCGATAGTTTAAAGCTGGCAAAAGCGCTGGAACTGTTAAAGCAGGATAACATTCTATCTAACCAAGGTAAAGACGCCCCCATGCCTGAAAGCGGTAACGATAAGATAATTCCGTCTTCGACAAATAATACAAATGGAGCAATGGCGCTTTCCAGTTGGGACGGCGGCGGAGACGGCTACAGTTGGAAAGATGCGGCTAATTGGGTTGGAGATGTTGTTCCCACTTCCAACGATACGGTAATGTTGGCTAACGGCAATTCCATTCAACTTATTGATACAACCGGATATTGTTATAAGCTGATATTACAAAACGGCGCAAGTCTTACTATCGGTTCACGCACATTAAACGCCGGTAATGACATTGAAATCCAAAGCGGCGGCAATATGAGTCTTTCCGGGACAATTTATGTCGGTGGAGATTGGAAAAATTCGGGTAATTTTACTCCTAATTTCCGGATCAATAGTGATTATGAACGGTTCAGGCGTGCATACCGTTGACGCTACAAATTTTTTCGATTTGACTATTCAAAATGCAGACACAATAAGATCAACGGGTAATTTAGACATTGATGATGATTTACGTGTAAGTAATGGCGTTGTTTTTGATCCGGATGATGACAATCATACAATTGCGGATGATTTCGAAAACGACGGAGTATTGGCATTGGGCACAGGGTCGATTACATTTGACGGCGCTGAATGGCAGACTATTCACAGTAATCATAGCGGCAGCGCGCCGGGCGTCTGGAATTTTAACGATTTAATAATTTCAGGAACAGGCTCTGGCGTCGGCGTTTATGACACGCTGAGTATAAATGGAAATCTTAGCATCCAAAGCAGATATTTAGCGTTACGGGATTATGCTATAACGAATCCAAGCACGGGCATTATAAATGGAAATGGCGGCGTTTTTTCAATAAACTCTAATGCCGCGCTATATATTCGAACCTCAAGAACTAACGGCGCTCACGGCGCTGACGATAATTTTCCCAGTGGATTTAATACGGTTAATTTAGCCAACGGCAGCGTTTCCTGCTTAGTATATTACCAATCCGACGCCAATCAAATTGTACGTACTACAGACGGGGACGGCGACCCGATTCAATACGGTCGTTTGCGTTTGCAAAGATATTCCAGTTCCGGTAATCCAACAAAATACCTCGCCGGTCATATCGATGTAGATCAATATATTTACATAGGTGAAATGGCGGCATTTGACGCCGATGGATATAATATAAATCTCTGGGGCTATTGGTATAATTACGGCTCTTTTACACACAGTTTCAGAACGGTAACTTTTGACGGTGATTATCAGCAAATTACAGGAAACGCTTCAACAACTTTTTACAATTTAATATTATCCGGCTCCAATGGAAAAGTATTAAATATAAATACTACTGTTAATAACAATTTAATAATTCAAAGCGGCGTTACTTATCTAAATCTGCGGAATTATACTCTAACCGGCAGCGGATCTTTTATATTAGGAGATAATGTAACTTTATACGTGCGCGGCGGAGATAATTTTCCCAGCAGTTTCGGAACATATTCTTTATCTTCATCTTCAATTACCAGGTACGACGGCGCCGGTTTCGCTCAAACAGTTAAAAGCAGTCCCGCTTACGGATGTTTATATGTAGGAAACGGCGGCGTAAAAACCCTTGACGGCGGCAGCTTAACTGTAAACGGCTATCTAACTATATCCGGGGCTTCCACTACTTTTGATATTGATAACACTACCAACAACGGTTACATTGCAGGGGAATTATTATAACAGCGGAACGGTAAATGCAAATAACTCTACATTCCAATTAACGGGAAACGCTATACAATCATTTAATCCCGGCGGAACTGCAAGCGGCAGAGAGCTTAACAATCTTACCATAAATAAAACCGGCGGCGCTGCAAATCTTGTAAACGATCTTGTACTTAACGGAAATTTTTCTTTACAGAACGGGACATTCGGACCGCAAAACTATAATTATGACATCTATGTTGACGGCAATTGGACGCGGAACGGCGGGACAACCTTTAATCATGAAAGGGCGGATGTATATTTCAACGGCGGCTACCAAGAAATTACAGGAACAGGCGCGGATGATTTTTATAATGTTATCCTGCAAGGCAGCAATGCCGATTCTTTAGGCGGCAATGTCGATATAAATAATAACTTAACTATAAACTCCGGCGTAACATTAGACGTATCCTCAAACAATTATTCTCTTAATGTCGGCGGATATTTTGACAATGACAACGGCGGGATATTTAACGCCCGCAGCGGAACAGTAACTTTTGACGGCGGCAGCAATTCTAATTTATACAGCGGCGGAACGGACGGCAACCACGATTTTTATAGTATCATTATAAATAAAAGCGGCGGCGCCTACTTAAATTATGATGATTACGATCTTAGGGTTAATAACGATCTCACTATTCAAAACGGACAATTGCGCAGTGGATATATTACAGACGTGGGGTATCCGGATATCGAGATATACGGAGACTGGACAAATAACGGGAGTTATAACGCAGCAAGAGACGATTCGGTCAAATTCTTAGGAACTTCTCAAAACATTAGCGGAACGGGAACCAATGATTTTAATAATGTTCAATTAGCCGGCAGCGGGACAAAAACAATTACATCAAACATCGATATTAACCGCAGATTAAAAATTGAAAGCGGCGTTACTTTAGTTGTAAACGGTTCCAATACTCTCAAAATCGGCAGGGATTTTCGAAACGAGGGTACGTTTACCTGCAATACCTCAACCCTTGAATTCGAGGAACACGCGAGTTGGGGAACCGCTTATCTTGAAACAAATTCAAGCAGTTTATACAATCTTGTTATAGGTCTTTATAATGAAGATTATGATTTGGATTTAGAAGATGATTTAACCGTTTTAAATAATCTTACAGTTTCTCAGGGTGATTTGGATGTTACCTCAAGTAATTATTCCATAACTGTCGGGGGAAGCTGGAATATTGAAACATTCGGAGAATTTCAATCCCACTTGGGAACGGTTACTTTTAACGGCGCAGGATCCGGCAATCAGGAAACCATTACTTCTAACAGCGAGTATTTCAATAATTTTACTATAAATGCAAATAACTGCAAATTTACCCTCTCTGACAATATGGATGTGGATGGCAATCTATTAATCAATAACGGGCAACTGCTTTTAGACGGAAATGATTTATATTTTGGGAACAGCTCTTCCGATTCGCTGGCTGTGACTGATTCATTAGTTTTATCCGCCGGTTCTGAAATTAGAATGTATAATAATACTGAGCTCGTCGTTAATAATGGGGGATATTTAAAATTAACCGGCAGCTTGGGCAATCCTGCAGCTTTAACTAATCAGGGCAGCGGCTCATATTCCTGCGATATACTTAACGGCGGAACTATTGCGGCTCAAAATTACCTGTTTGAATCAATGGATACAGACGGCATTTACGTACAAAGCGGCGCTTCCATAGACGCTGTGAACAATTTTTCTAACGGTACTTTTACAAAAGGCGCAAGCGGCGGAAGATTGTTAAGAATCGGAAACAATGAAACTCATAATATTGCAAGCGTAAACTTTCCATCAGATCCGGGCGGCGGGGCATATAATGTTTATAAACAAGGACAAACGGGAGTATTAACGTTTAGCGACGCCAAGGGCGCTTTTGAAGGAGATGATCATGATTACGATTTAGGTCCGGCGGATAATATTGTTTGGAGTTATACCACAGACTTAAGAACATGGGACGGCTCTGAATCAGTAGTATGGTCAAATGCCAATAACTGGACGCCGGCGCAAGTTCCAACGGCAAATAACCGTGTTACAATTCCATCGGGACCTTCCAATCAACCGGTAGTAACCGCAACAACTGATAGCTGCTATCATTTAACCATTGAAAGCGGAGCGTCTTTAACAATTGGCGATGCAAGTAATACTGGTAAATTATTTGTATCCGGCGACGTTAATATTGAAGGAACTTTTAGGTTTGCAAATCAGGGGTCTGTAGGCAATATACGCGATACGCTTGAAGCGGCGGGAAACTGGTCTAACAGCGGAACATTTACTCACAACTCACGCGGCGTTGTAATTCTGGTCGGCACAAGCGATCAATATTTAAACAGCGGCGGGGATATTGCCGGTAAAAGGTTTTATAATTTAAAGATAAATAAAACAGGCGGAACGCTCTACTTAAGTAATAATAACATAGACGTTGATAATAATATCTATTTGCAGGGAAGCGCAACCGGTGATAAAATAACGGTGGAAGGAACGCTTGACATCAATGAAGACGCCATTGTAAAGATGCAAGGCGGTTCTCAGGGAATAACCATAGAAGGCGGCGGAACTTTAAAAGCAATCGGCACAGAAAGCGCTCATTTAGCCGAAGTAACGCGTTACGGAAGCTCCGGCTACTATCCTGTAATTTTCAACAACGGCTCAACACTGAATGCCGCTTATGCAAAATTCTCTTATACAAACGGATCTGGCGTCTGGATTAAATCAGGCGCGACGATTGAGACTGGCAACAAACTGCAAAACTGCATATTTGAAAATGGATCAGGAACTTCATATTTGCGAATATCCAATAATCAAAATTTGGGAACAATTGCCGGCGTTCAGTTTAATTCGGGCTCAACGAACCCTGAATATAATATTTACTATGACGGCAGCGGTAGCGCGGCATTCAACAATTACAAAGGCGGTTTAGCGGCAACTCGTTACGAATATGACAATGGAAGCGATCCTGTCGGTAATGTTCGCTGGACATTTACTGAAACGCAGAACGTCAGCAGTGGAAATTCATACACATTCGGAAACGATCTTGTTTTGACGGTTAATAACGCAGGAACTGCAACAGCAATAACAGTTCAATTAGTTGACCAACGCTTTAACAACTATATCGACGCTTACGCCCGTTATTATACAATTTCCACTACCCCAAGCGACGCATCCGGATATAATACTAATATAAGAATGTATTACTCAGACGGAACAAGGAACAGCAGTAATGAGATTCCTTCATTGCAGGATGACGCTGATACAAAAATATGGGTAAATATAGGCGGCGCTAATTTTGGTCCGTATGACGACGGAAGTTCTTCAACTGAAAATTATGTAGATTTTAATGGAATAGCTTCTAACCTGGCGAATAGCTGGTTTCCATCAAACAGCCAGGATGAACAATCACTGCCTGTAGAATTAGCTTCTTTCACCGCTCTGCCGACAGAAAAAGGAATAGAAATTTCATGGGAAACGGCAAGTGAAACTGAAAACGCTTATTGGATTATAAAGAGAACCTTAGAATCTAAGGATGATGAATCTGAAGAAATTGCCCGGATTGACGGTCAAGGCAGCAAGAGCGCCGCTACACAGTATAATTTTGTAGATAATAATATTGAAGTAGACACAAAATATGTTTACTCGCTAATTTCAGTTTCATATAACGGAGTGCAAGTTGTGGAAGGAACTGTTGAAGTAACGTCGCTTCGTCCTGAAAAATTCGAGTTGTCTCAGAATTATCCTAATCCGTTTAACGGCGGCACTACTATCCGTTTTGCCCTGCCTCAAGACTCTCGTGTAAAGATTACGATTTATAATATATTAGGGCAAAAAATCAGAACGCTGGCTGATAATAAATTCCCTACCGGCTATCACAAAATAACCTGGGACGGCAGAAATGATTGTATGAAAAAAGCAGCTTCCGGAATGTATATATATACTATGGAAAGCAAGAAATTTAGAGCTGTAAAGAAGATGCTTTATGTGAAATAAGGGAATATCCCGGTAGATATACCGATCTGCAATTGGTTTAAGAATAGGAGTATCGGTATAACTGTCAATACGAAGTGATTAAACTGCAAACCACTTCTGTTCCAGTATATTAAAAATATTTTTTTCTGATTGCTTTGATTCTTCTT
>JAUXGF010000508.1 GCA_030622395.1 Calditrichaceae bacterium | reverse complement strand
GGGGAAACCTAAATTTCCAAAATTAATTTCGGGCTTTAGCCCAAAAATTGTTATCTGTAGACTGAAATCAGAAAATATGACAGCCTTTTTAAAAAATCTACTTTTAAACCTCGGTGTTAAGTGTGTGCAAAGCTCAGCCCAAGAGGGGCATTGCTGATTTCCCTCTTGCTCCGTAGGAGTTCCTGCGGAAGGAGAGTTAGGAGTGGGTTTGTGTTATTCCCTATATACACCCAAATAAATTCCCCGCCTGTGAGGTATTTCCCATTTCATTTAAAAAAGATTGCAAGAAAAGATTAACATGACTATTTTTATCCAATATTTACAATTTCAAGGAAAAGTGAAATGACCTTTTTACGGCGATTAAATAACTTTATAGCCAAATTTGAAGGATGGCTTTTAATTTTTATTGTTCTGTTTATGGTTTTTCTCGCCTTTCTTCAGGTAGTATTGCGCAACCTGTTTGCCCATGGGATACTTTGGGGAGATACTTTTTTAAGGCATCTGGTGTTGTGGGTTGGTTTCATCGGCGCATCGCTGGCGACTAAAGACGAAAAGCATATCAACATCGATGCGCTTAGCCGGCTTTTAAATGAGCGCTGGAAATTGGGCGTTCAAACAATAATTAGTTTTTTCTCTGCTCTCATCACATCTTATCTTGCATGGATAAGCTGGCGTTTTGTTATGGAAGAAAAGGAATTCGGCACGATATTATTCAACAATATACCGGTCTGGTATTTTCAAATCATTATTCCTTTTGGATTTGCTTTAATGAGCCTGCGCTTTTTACTTAGCGGGATGGAAAAGCTGATCCGGACAATTAATTATCAGGAAGACGCCTAATGGTTACAATATTATTATGTTTATTACTGCTGCTGCTTACATTATTCGGCGCACCGCTTTTTGTTATTATTTCAGCTATTGCTTTATTAGCCTTTCAATTTGCCGGAATTGACACCGTAGCGGTTATTGTTGAATTATACCGTTTGGCAAGCCAGCCTGTACTTTTGGCGATACCTCTTTTTACCTTTGCCGGTTATCTATTGGCGGAAAGCAATACGCCAAAGCGTCTGGTTAATCTTTCACGCGCTCTGTTTGGATGGCTGCCGGGCGGGCTGGCGATTGTGGCGCTTGTTTCATGCGCTATTTTTACCGCTTTTACAGGGGCTTCGGGCGTAACTATTATTGCTTTGGGCGGACTGCTTTATCCTGTGTTACTGCAGGAAAAATATCCCGAAAAATTCAGCCTGGGATTATTAACCTCTTCCGGCAATTTAGGATTATTGTTCCCGCCAAGCCTCCCTATAATTCTTTACGGACTTGTTTCACAGACCAGTATTGATCAGTTATTTTTAGCGGGCCTTATCCCGGGAATTTTAATGGTTGTTTTACTGTCTGCTTACAGTGTGATTTTTATTAGAAAAATTGAATTAAATACAGTCAAAAAAAAATCAACTTTAAAGGATGTTTTACATTCAATAAAAGAAGCCGGTTGGGAAATTCCCCTGCCGGTAATAATTTTAGGGGGCATTTACGGCGGATTCTTTACTGCCACCGAAGCCGCCGCAGTAACCGCTTTTTATGTTTTAATAATAGAAGTTTTTATTTATAAAGATATTTCTTTAACCAAAGATCTGCCGCGGGTAACACGCAGCAGTATGATATTAGTCGGCGGTATACTGGTTATATTAACGTCGGCTCTGGGCCTCGCTAATTATATGGTGGACGCTGAAATTCCTATGAAAATACTGCAAACAATGCAAATCTACATTACATCAAAAATTGGATTTTTATTAGTTTTAAATATATTTCTGTTGATTGTCGGATCGATGATGGATATATTTTCGGCGATCATGGTTGTCGTTCCGATTATCATTCCGATTGCTACCAGCTTTGGAGTGCATCCTGTTCATTTAGGAATTATTTTTCTGGTAAATTTGGGCATCGGTTACTCTACGCCGCCGGTGGGCATGAATTTGTTTATCGCCTCTTTTCGTTTTGAAAAACCGATCCTCAAGCTCTATGCAGCCGCAGTTCCTTTTTTAATAATTTTATTGATTGCTTTAATTATAATAACATATTTTCCCGGTTTAAGCTTATGTCTTTTGGAATAACTTTTAAACCGGCATTAAGAATATAGCTATGCAAATTAACCCTGTTAAATAAAAAATTAATGTG
>JAUXGF010000326.1 GCA_030622395.1 Calditrichaceae bacterium | reverse complement strand
TATCCAAAAAACTCTGGGTGTAATAAATAATTTCAAAGATGTTTATCCTCAAAAAACCGTATATAATGATTTTGAATTACCTCTCTGGCTGCCTCAAAAGGCGGCGGCGGATCAGGCCGCGGTATTAATAAAAGGTCTGATTCCATATTATCTTACTACTAAAGATTCAACAGCGGCGCAGCTTATTGAAATCCTTAGCAGAGGCATGCTTGTTATGCAGGCGGGGGATTCATTGTCTTTTCCTTACGGCGCTTTTCTTAGTTGGAAAAATGATTGGCATGCCTGGGGAAATAGTCAAGCGGATGCGCTGTTTCAGGCGGGAATGATATTTAATAGTAAAGATTTTATTAATGCCGCTATAACAGAAGTATCCTGCTTTTATCCATATCTAATTAAAAAAGACTATTTAAATTGGTTCCGTTTAAAACGTGAGCAGGGAAAAGTTGCCGCTTCGGAAGTAAAACAATTTGAACAAATCGCTTATGGTATTCGTCCGATGGTGATAGCTTGTCTACAGGCTTACCGGGCGACTGATGATACAAAGTATGCCGAACAAGCCGGGCAAATCGCTAACTGGTTATTAGGGGAAAATATTACAGGACGCGCTCTATACGATCCGCAGACAGGACGTTGTTATGACGGTATTGATAATAAAAGCAAAATTAATCTGAACTCCGGGGCGGAATCGACGATTGAAGCCCTGTTGACCCTTCTGGCGGTTGAGCAAAATCCCATTTCGAGGAGGACGGTTCATAATTACTATCAAGACAAATCGCAGCGTTAAATTGATAAAAGATAATTAAGACAAAGGCTGAGACTAAGGTTAGGAATAGATGTAGAAACATTTTACCTAATCCCTCAGTCATTTAGGTGAAAATTTGAACAACGCATGAAAACCCACCCCTAACCCCTCCCAAGCTTAACGTGTCCCACAAATATACTGGACACAGGGAAAGTTCTGTTTCCCCTTCCCTTTTGCATAAGGGAAGGGGCCAGGGGATGGGTTAGTTGACTGGAATCGTTGATGATATCAGTATAAAATTTAAATTGCAACTGTTTTAGCAACTTTCTCAGTTCAATTATAGATTCGATGCTGCTTACCCAACCCTAAATCCCTTCCCTTATGCAAAAGGGAAGGGACTTTTTCGAATTCCCTGTGTCCAGTAAAAATGTGGGCAAGGATAAGCTCCCAAGAGGGGAACAAGCAATTCCCCTCTTGGGAGGGGTTAGGGGTGGGTTTGCGCTATTCCAAATATTCACCTAAAAAATCCCAATGGAGTTTAAGTGAATCACGAAAAAAGACTCGACCTGGTAAAAAAAGAAGTTAATATAAATTCTTCCCGGAAAGTTCAAGTAGATTTAAACCATCCTGTTTTCAGGTATCCCGGTAATCCGGTTTTAAGCGCTCATGATGTAAACAGTATCTGGATAAATCCCGCCCTGCAGGTAAAAACCGTTCATAACGCCGGCATTGCTGTTTTTGAAGGAGAAACGATTATGCTTTTCCGCTCGCATCTTCGCAGCGGACTTAGCGTTTTAGGAATTGCCCGCAGTAAAAACGGTATTGATAACTGGCGTGTTGATCCAAAACCCGCTATGCTCCCCGCCGATGAGTATGATACTTTTGCAGACGGGGTTGATAAGAAGACGCTTATTGAAAACGAATCGGGGGGTGTTGAAGACCCGCGCATAACAAAAATTGACGGCACTTATTTAATTACCTACAGCGCATATCATGCCTATATAAAGGATAGAGTGCGTGTTTCGCTTGCCGCGACTAAGGATTTTAAAACATTTATTAGATACGGCCCTGTTTTGGAAAGCGATATGCGCAATGTAGTTATCTTTCCCGAAAAATTTAATGGTAAATATACAGGCTTATTCAGACCTAATGATAAGGCAAAAAAAGATGTTGGCGGCGGGTTTACCGAGATAAAGATAGGATATACGGACGATTGGAAAAAAAACAACTGGAAAATTATTCCCGGTCCGATTTTAAAGACAGGAGGAGGCCCGAGCGCTATTTCAGATAAAATTGGTCCCGGCGCGCCTCCGATCAAAACCAAATATGGATGGTTGAGTATTTTTCACGGCGTGCGCACAACAATGGGCGGCAATCCATACGTGCTTTCGGTAATGCTGCACGATCTGCATAATCCCGCTAAAATAAAAGTGTCCAATATCCCCGTTTTGCTTCCGTCGAATACCGATTGCCGGGTAAAAGAAGTCGGTTATATCCATGTTCCTAATGTTGTATTTAGCTGCGGAGCCCTGCGTAGAGACGACGGAAGTATTATTATTTACTACGGCGGGAATGATACAGTAATGAATATAGGCGTCACGCATGAAGACGTGCTTGCAGCTTTATGTGAGCGATACGCTCAAAATCCGTTGACAGGTGAAATGTGTTATAATTTAAGATCTCTTTGACAGTGTTATTTAAATCAGCCCAAGATGTTTAACAGTTTGGTTCTTCCGAGAATTAGTTGGTGGTCGCCTGATGCGGAAGCGGGCGGATCAGTGACTTAATGACAATATTATAATCAATTAATTTGTTATGCTGTGTTCTTTATGTTTATCCGTTTTTGCTTATTAGAAATGGAAAAATTTGGTGTTTTCAGAAATAAGACGATCCGGCTAAAATATTAGCTTGCATATTTTTAGTATAATTGATTTCCTTGTTACTCCGGCTGGCGGCAAATCGGATTGCTTTATTATCTAATAAAGGGCGCGGGCGGTGTAATCCTGCGCTGTTTGTCCACGTGTATCCGTCGTTAAATTCAATTTTAAAATATGTTTTTTTTACTATTTTTAGTTTAGATTTTTGTGAATACTGAAAAGCTTCAATATTTTTTATCTGTGAATATGAATATTCTTTTTGCCCGATTTGAAAAAAACCGCTTACAACAATATGTTTATCTGTAAAAGCAATATAATTATTTTGGCATAACATAATGAATATTATGGAAAGCGAATAAAAGACTAATGTGCAATTTCGAACAACCTTTAAATTATTAAAGCCAAGTTTGATATTAACATACATTATAAATTCTTCATAACGATTTTTTAATAAGAATTTTATGGTTAAAATAGTTAAATAAGCGCCGGTTGCGACAGCTAAGAAATAAGCTAAAAATGAAAAAACAGATCCAGGCGGTCTTATTATAAAATTACTTCCCTCTATAGGCGTTGATAAAAAACATACATACATATTGACCGCCGCCCGCCATGGAAAAAAACTGGCGGCTGTTATAATGATAAAAGGTATAATTGAAAGAGTTTCGATATATTTATAATGTTTTCTTAGATGTGAAGAAACGCGGGGAGCATAAATTGCATTTTGAGGTTGATTCCCGGCAGGATATAATTGCTTATACAATATAAAAAGTATGGGAATTGATATGGCAAACATAATTGAAGTTAAAAAATGAGCTCCCATCTTTTATACGCCTTTTAATAAATGGAACAAGTAAATGACAGCCGGAAGAAGAATTCTTCACAATGCTGAACTGTTATGTTTTATTTAATTTTTTCTTATCCACAATAATTCATATAAATTATGGCCAGGGATATTCAGTTCCCTTGATAATATTAAATTGAGCGTCGGTCGTTATTTCGATCGTTGTTATTAGTTTGAGGACTATTCAAATCGTACTATTATTATATACCATATTCGATATATAAGAGTTGTGATGTGTTCCACTAAACAAAGTAATAGTAAAGAATATAACTTGGGAAATTCACCCTGTTAAATAAAAAATGGCTCTATGTCGATTTGTGTGGGTAAATATAATAATAAAAAATGATTAAAACTCACTTATTCACCTATTCTGAACTATTACTTTTTATTGCCCCAGAGGGGTTGCCTGTTTATAGTAATGGCATAAAAAATAAAATTATAAGCGCCGGAGGCGCGGCCTGTAAATTTTATTAATCTTTAATAATACCTATTATTCCTCTGACATTTTAAACAGTCCGCCCCGCTGGGGCTGTCTTATGTTTGTTGGTTGTATATTTACTATAAACAGTTCGTCCCTATCGGGACTAATTTTTTGTAATTAAATAATTTTATTGTATAGTCCCGAAATCGGGATCGTTATATACGCAAAATAATATTTAAAACGCTGCATTTAAGATTTCTCACCTTCCCAAAGCGTCAGGATCGCGCCACTCCGCAGGAGTCCCTGTGGGACAGGCGTCCTCGTGGGAAAATGATAAATGGGCTTAGACAATTAGAAATTACCCACACTATTCGACATAGAACCTAAAAAATTAATATGATTGAAAAATGCGCAAACATATTATTTA
>JAUXGF010000078.1 GCA_030622395.1 Calditrichaceae bacterium | reverse complement strand
TTGAATTAGCGCTTTTATCTTGTCTGTGCCAAAATTCTGTTAAGAATTTCTTCATTGCCTGGGCATTTTCCAGATTTTTAAAAACTTTTTCTTCCTGGCTGCCGGCAATATATTGCGCCATTTTAAATTCTGTGATTAAATCTTCTTTACTAAAATTACTATACACTTGCGCAATTTCAGATAATTTTCTTTCAGTTGAAATCGAATCTTTTTTAGATGGTTTAAAAACAGAAAATTTACTGCGTTTTACGGCAATAGAGCCACTTTTTAAGTCGACCGCCTTTGCATTGAAAAAATATATATTTTTAGGCAGAGCTATTACATTCAAACCGCCGGCTTCAACTAAATTGGAAGCAAATATTTCTTTATTTTTCGGCGGCGTCTTTCTGATTGTATCGCCTTCGGAGCTTGTAATAAAATACTCAAATTCATAAAACCGCTGTTCATCAGGCGAGTAAGATAGATTATTCAGTTCCACATAATAATACAGCATCGGTTGCAGCATATCAAAAACCCTTCGGGGATGGGGAACAACTTTTAAATTATTTTTATAGAATATAGTTCTTGAAGTGTCTCTAACAATTTTAGAACAAAATTCGATATCCGATAAAAATAGCTGCTCCTGCGGTTTAATTGTTGAAAGGTCTAAAATATATTCGCCCTTCAACTTTGAGTTATTATCAAGTATTTCAGCTTTAACTTTGTACGTTCCATAAGGTAATTCTAAATTAAAAATATCCACAAATTGATTATATCGGTTAAATTTCGAATCACTGGTATTTTTTGTGTTTTTATAATTATGAGCTGATTCTTTATGAAAAGAATTTTCCCCGCTTATTTCTATTTTATTAGTAAAAGAAGCGCCAAGCGTTCCATCCTCTAAAGGCGCGTATTGTAAATTACCCTGAAAGAACGACAAATAGATTTCTATATATGCAGTTGTATCTGTAGAATAAAATGTGGCGTAATCTACACTGACAGGAATAAACTGAAATTGTGCCCATGAAAAAAGGGGAAGCAGTAAAAATAATAATATTTTTTTCATAATATATCCTATTAATTAAATTTAACTGAAACTAATTTTGAAATCCCTTCTTCTTCCATTGTAACGCCGTACATGGTTTGCGCCGCTTCCATAGTACGCTTATTATGTGTTATAACAATAAACTGTGTTTTATTTGAATAATTCTTTAAAGCATCCGTAAAACGTATAATATTGACGTCGTCCAAGGGAGCGTCCACTTCGTCAAGTACGCAGAAAGGACTTGGTTTTACAAGATAGATTGAAAACAATAAGGAAATAGCGGTTAGTGTTTTCTCACCGCCGGAAAGTAAAGCTAATGTTTGTAAACGTTTACCTTTGGCGCTGACATTTATTTCGATATCCGCTTCCAAAGGGTCAATGGATTCTTCTAATTTAATAGTGCCTTCGCCGTTTTCAAAAAAGGATCGGAAAACCTGTTCAAAATTTTTCTTTATAGCGGTAAATGTCTCAATAAATTGTTTACGCGCCGTTATGTTAATTTTTTCAATCGTTTCCATAAGCGAAGTTTCAGCTTTTAACAGATCATCCCTCTGTTTTGAAAGGAAGTCGAACCGCTCTTTTTCTTTTTCATATTCCGATACCGCCAGGGGGTTAACTAAACCTAAGTTCTTAATACGATTTTTAAAACTCTCTATTTTTTCTTCGGATTCTTGTTCGTCCAAGCCGTCATAAGGAATCCCAATTTCAATATCTTCTGAATATTCTTTTAATATATAGTCGCGTATGCTTTCCGCTTTATAACGATTCTCATTAACGCGTATTTCCAGAGACCTGCTTCGTTCGAGCGTTGAGTCGTGCTGTTTTCTATATGTTTTAGCCTGATCCTCAATATTAACAATCTTATCTTTTATTTCCTGAAGTTTCTGCTCAATTTGATTGTGTTCATTTTCATATTGATCGCGTAATTCCCATATTTTAATCTGCTCGTCACGGCGCGTCTGCGAATCATTTTCAAGCTGGACAAGTAAGTGGTCAATTTGTTCTATTTCATCTTTTCGTTTAGTAATATTATCTTGAAGTTCTTTATGTATTCTTTGTGAGCGGCTGATATCATTTTCGCGGTTTGTAACCTGGTTCTGCAAATTTGTAACATTTAAACGAGACCTTTGAACTTCCTCGAGTAAAGCCTGGAGAGAATCGCTTTTTTGTTCATATTCATTTGTGCGTAAAATAGTCTCTTTTTCCAATAAGTTTAATTCTTGTTGTTGATTCTCAACTTTATTTTGGATAACTCCAATTGTCTCCGCAAGCTCTTTTATATTATCTTGAAGCTGAGTTAAGCGGCTGCCGTCGTCTTGTTTATCGTTTTTATGTTTATTTATTTCGTATAAAACCTGGCTTTCAATTTTTTCAAATTCAATGATTTCATTTTGCTGCCGGGATAATTTTTCTTTAACCTGATCCTGTGAATCTTTATTACACTTTAAAAGCTGACTAATATCGGCTAATTTGTTTTCCAGTTTTTTTAATATTGATTGGAAATGCTCTGTTTCTTTGGCGTACTTTTGCAATTGATCATGCCGTCCAATGATTGCCGTTCCTTTTTTGTCAATTGACCCTCCGGAAACTTCCCTGTTAAAATTTACCATTTCGCCGGATAGAGTGATAAATCGTAATTGAGGATATTTTTTAGATTGTATTAACGCTTCCTCTAAAGTATCCACAATAGCGGCGTCTCCTAATAATAAATTGACCAGGTTTTTATATTGATTATCACATTGGATTAATTCAGACAGAACTGTAATCTGATCCGTATCAGCGGGAGACTCAACATTTGAGATTTCCTTAACTCTATCAAGGGGAATTAAAGTAATACGTCCTTTATTTTGTTCTTTAACTATTTGGATTAATTTTTTAGCGGTAGTGGTATTATCTACAATTATAAAGTTAAGGGAATCGCCTAATATAGTTTCAACAGCCCGGGCATACTTTTCATCGACGGATATTATATCGGATAAAGGTCCGTGAAGTCCGGCAAATTGATCTTTTTTTGCCATAGCAAATTTAGCGCTTTGGGAATGCCCTTCATAATTTGAGATAATCTGTTGAAAAAAATGGAGGCGTGATTTTGCTCTTTCCAATTCGGAAAGGTTTTGATTCCTTTCATTTTCAAAAGTTCTTTGGTCGTTCTGTAATTTTTCAGCTTTTGTTTCTAATGAATTAAGTTCATTGTTTAACTGATTAAATTTGTCTTTTAGGACAGCTTTTTCATCATTAATTCGTTTTGTCTCTTTTTCTAAGCTGTTTATTGTTTCGCTGTGCGTGGCTTTACTTTTTTCTAAAGAGATAAGCTGTTCTTTTTGAAATTTAAACTGATACTCTTTTTGTTTTAGCCGCTCCTTTTCATTTGAAATTAATTGCAGATGATTGCGGAAATCATTATTCAATTTATCAATATCAGTTTTCTCGATTTGCAGTTTTTCAACTTCAGAAATACGTTCCTTTTCAATTTCCGCATACTGGGCGTCAAAGGTTTCTTTTTGAGAAATAAGCGAGCTAAGTTCATCCTCATAATGCTTGAGATTATCTTCTAAAACAGATGTTTTCTGAGAAAAGTCGTCAATTTCAATTTTATAGCGTTCTTTAGTTTTTGTTATCTCCTCGGATTTAGTTTGGGCGACAGCCTCATCCTGTTTGATTTGAGCGATATTCGTATCCTGCTCATGAAGTTTCTGATTTATTTGCTGCAGGGATTGTTCGGTTTTGATTAATTCCCGCTTATAATCTTCAAGCAGCGCTTCGTCAATAGTAATTTGATGATGACTCTCTTCTTTGAGCTTGCTTGCTTCCTGAAGCTGTGTCTGTAAGGGGCGTATTTCATTCAATAAACCGTGATAACGGAAACGGGATAAATCTATATCAGTCTTTTTTAGATCTTCGGTATACGAAAGGTAACGCCGCGCTTTGCCTACCTGCCGGGATAGGGAATTAACATTTTTTTCAACTTCGATTATGATATCATTAACACGAGTGAGGTCGCTGCGCGCCGCGTCTAATTTTCTAAGAGCGGATTTACGTCTGATTTTATATTTAACCACTCCCGCCGCTTCTTCAAATAGTTGACGGCGTTCCTGTCTATTTTCGCTTAATATACTTTCTACCATTTTTAATTCAATAACAGAATAGGAATTAGCTCCCATCCCTGTATCCATAAAGATATCAAGCACATCCTTAAGCCTGACAACCGTTTTGTTTATTAAATATTGACTTTCCCCCGAACGATATAAGCGTCTTGATATAACCACTTCATTATATTCTGTGTTAAGAATATTCTTATTGTTTTGAATGGTTAAAGAGACTTCAGCCATGCCTATCGGTTTTCGTTGTTTAGTGCCGTTAAATAAAACGTTTTCCATTTTATCGCTTCGAAGCAGGGTAACGCGCTGTTCGCCAAGAACCCAGCGGATTGCATCGACAATATTTGATTTTCCCGAGCCGTTAGGTCCTATTACACAAGAAATCCCGTCATTAAATTTTAAGTTTGTTTTTTGGGCGAAAGATTTAAAACCAAAAAGTTGTAATTTAGAGAGATACATTTTTCTCCATGATAAGAATTAAAACAAATTTCCTGCGTTAAATAGCAAATTCAAATACTCATACCAATAAGGTTCCGGTTTAAATACAGCCCAAAAGATAATCAAAGGAACGATGTAAGACAATACCATTATTATTAAAACTTTTACATATTTGGTTATAAAAAGAACGCGGATTCCATTTAAAATACGCAGGTGAGTCCATAAGAGAAAAAATATGAAAAGATAAATTATGTATGTTTTAATTTGTTGGTAATAATACAAATTGTAACTGATTAAACTAACCGGTAGTAAAAACATAAAAGGAACGCCGGACCATGAGCCTATTGCCAGACCTTGACGAAATCGTATCTTTTCCATTGAAAAAATACTAATTATTTTTAATATAAAACTTATAAAAATAGGATAAATTAAGGACAAGATAAAAAATATCATTGTTATCGAAAAAGGAGAAAGGCTTAGTGAAAGGTAATTATCATAAATCCCCAACGGGATAAAAAATATGCTTACTATTTCCTGCATACCGAACGAACCGCTGTAATAATAAACGAACGATCCGACAATTACAGCCACTATAATAGAAATATAAGCGTTTATCATAAACGAGTTGAATAGAGGTATTATACGTCGTTCCCGCATATCGACAAAAAAGCCATAGGGATGTTTAAGCGCTCGTTTTAGATTTTCCCGCATTCTTGGTCTTTTACGGTAAATGGCAAAAAATACAATAGAAAAAAAGAAAACTACTAAAGAAAAGAAATTTGTCTTTTTATTTGATTCCGGCTCTTGGATTGTTCCCGTATCCCCTAAATCCCAGACGTCGCCGGTATTTTTAATCCAATGTTTTGGTTGATGATCAAATGTATATAAGCCGGAGGGCATGATTGTTTTATCAGAATTATTTATAGTTAAATGAGTGGCGAAAGCAGCCTTCCAGTCGTTAAAGCTTTCTACAAACCCGCCCTGCAATTTCGGATGCGTTAAAACTGTTTTAATTTCACGTCTCAAAAATACTTGTCTTTTCATTATGGATGGATCTTTATCCCATTCAAAGACATTTGAATTTTCAGTTATTGCCGCTTTTCCCGCTAATGTATAAGGAAAAGTCTCTGATTTATTTAGTTCCAAAAATGTATATAAAGAATGATAGGTATCTAACATATAAAAATCCGTAATCTTTTCAGGCGAAGAAGGTTTACCGGGAATAGGAGATACATACGCCAAAGTGTTCAGATTAGAATCTACAAAGCCTTTCAAAATAAGCATAAATTTTTGGACAGGCGCCAGATGCAAAGGAATTTCCTGTCCGAGACCAATAGCCGCTAAAGACGGGTGGTTATTAAAAAACAGCCCTATGTTTTGGATTGTCGTTTTTGAGTTTTCTAAAAGATTATCGCTTAAATATAAGTGAAGTGGATAGCGCCATATCGGTAGCTCCGCAAAAAACAGCAAACCGAGGGAATCAGCGATATGAGCCATTGTTTCATCAGGCAGGTAGTGGGGAAGACGTATTGCATTAAACCCCATATTCTTTATAGCGGAGAAGTCAGATAAAATTGTATTGTAGTAATTTCTATTAACCATACTTGGTAAATTTTCGTAATAGTTAATCCCTTTGATTAAAACAGATTGATCGTTTAGTTGAATTTTACCTTTTTTAACTTCCAGTTTTCTTATTCTGATAGGAATTGTTTTATGTAAAAGATAATATAATCCCTTTTTAATTTTGATGTTTAAAAATATTTGTTCGGGATAGTCCGGCGACCAGAGATATTTAACCGGCAGATTGACTTCGCCGGACATATTTAACCTTTCATAATTTGTACCTTTAATTTTTTTATATAATACCTTTCCTTCTTTAGTTGAGAAAGTCTCCTCTATTCTTAAGCGTTTCAAACGATCTTCATTTTTAAAAGGCAGGTTAATTTGATAAGAATATGCCATTGTAACTTTTTGGGAAATTGATTTTACCTTTGCTTGTAATAAGCGGATATCCCATATTTTTTCAAATGAGATGAAAAGAGGTCGTGTTATGCCTAAATAGCTTTGTTCTGCAAAAAGATGCACATAAGCCGGAAACCCTTTATCAGAGGTTTTTGGAATTTGTAAATAAAATTCAATTTCATTTTCCTGGTCTTTATTAAGCAAATTCTCTAAAAGCTCAACTTTAAAAGGCGCATAGTCGTTGCATTGATAATGGAGAAGCTTCCCATTTAGATAAATATTTGAAATGCCTCTAATACCATAGCTAATGAGACGGGCTTTAACGGTTTCTTTTACGCCGGCAAGTGAAAATGTGCATTTTAAATGAATAGACTGAACGTCTGTATAGAAAAAGGGCACGGAAATATCTTCCCATTGACCATCTGATTTTTGGATTTTCCAGTTTTCCAATCTAATATTTGAAGCGGGTTGTTTGGTTTTCTGTAAGCTGGGAATATTTCCCCATTCGTAAAAATAAGCCGAACCATCGTTTGCCCCACAGATATGAAACCAGAGAAAAAAAATGATAATCGGAATGTATTTTTTGTAATTTACTCTTAGCATATTTGTGCTTTCTGATAGTGTATGCAATTTAATTGTTTATATGAAAGTAGAATGCCACGAAGACACCAAGACACGAAGAAACAATTAATTTTTAAATACTTAGAGCCTTGGTGCCTTAGTGGCTACTTTCATTGTTTATTGCGCTCGACAGCCCATGTGAGTTTATATTAAAAACAAAATCTAAATTAAAGTCATAATATCTCGAACCGCCTGCTCAAATCCGATAGAGAGCGCTTTTGATAAAATTGGCTTGCCTACTATAATATCTTCGATATAGTTTATACCGGATATTTCCCGAATATTATCGTATCCGATATTTCCGGAAATATTAACGCCCATGCCAATCTTACTGGCTGCAAGCGTTAATCCCGATAAACGTTCCAGGATTTCCAATTCGCTGTTCATATCGGCTGCTTCTGAAAGGCAGGAAGCGTTTATTTCAATATAGTCAAACTCTAATCTCCCGGCTAATTTAATTTGTGATATATCCGGTTCGATTAATACTGAACTCAATATATTGCTTGAGCGTAATTCAACAACAGCACTGTGTATTTGAGAAGAGTACATTTCCAGGTCAAGCGAAATTGGTTCGACTACAGATATTTCTCCCGGGGCTACAAGAGTAATCATATCAGGTTTAACGCGCATTAATTTGCGGATATTTTCTTCCGTTAAATTAGTGCGCACGTTAAGATATGTTTTAATAACCTGCCTGAATAAAGCGACGTCGCGGTCATTAACAGTTTTAAGATCATCGCGTAAATAACAGACAATACTTTCCGCTCCTCCAAGTTCTGCAAGGACTAAAGCATGAACCGGATCAGGAGTTTTACCGTCTAACAAATTTCTTATAAAGGCTACAGAATCAATATCAAGCGCAAAACGCTGCATAACTGCCTCCAGCAAATTAAAATAATGATAAAGTTTAAATTTATATTAACTAGTGTCTGAACGAAAAAGCGCATTTTTGTTCAGTCGCTAAATAGCCAAATCTTCCCATAGTTTTATTTTCCATATACCGGATTTATTTTTAATAAAAAGAAAATATGCTTCTCCGTTAATGGTTGGTATATTGTCGCTGCCGATCAGAGTCAACTGGAATGTTTTTTTTAATTCTGCATTTACCTTTAAACTGTCCATATATTCAAAAATAGTGCTGCCCCAAACAAGATTTAAACTCTGAAAATGCCTGAATAACCCTACCGTTGTTTTTATATCTGTATCGCGCCCCCATGTTAAATCAGTAACAGGATTTGTGGCGTAATTCTTTGAAATGAATAAAAAGCTAGAGTCTAATAAATCGCTGTAAATTAAGGAATCCTTAAAACTATAAGCATAACTAAAATTTGTTAAAACCTCATCAGGGGTTTTTTGTTCGGTTATGATTAAATTAATATTCACTTCCTTGTCTGTAAGCGGAGGAGCGAACGGATTAATACAGCCTGATATTATCAAAAGATAAAGCGGATAAATTAATAATATTTTTTTTACATAAATTCTGAATAAATTTTTCATGATCTAATAAATTATCTATTCAAATGTTTTAAATTTGTCCACGTCAGTTCATAATTTTCATCGACTGCATAATCCTGCCAGAAATAAATATACCAGCAATCGTTTACCGTACTGCGAAATAGTTTAAACAACCCCTTTCCCTGGTAAGTAACAGTATCATTGGTAATCACTTTTAAATTGTAGCCAAAGTCAAATTCGGCATGATCGGGAGGTAACTCCGTTAAGGTTGTATCCGTATATTCAAATCTTAATCTCGGCTGGTTTTCCCCGGATACTAAATTATTAAAATAATTTTCCTCGTCAGATAACTCCCATTTTTGTATAAAATAAGCAGCAAAATAATTTTCAGGGACAAATGTAAAAGGATACCTGTCATCC
>JAUXGF010000142.1 GCA_030622395.1 Calditrichaceae bacterium | reverse complement strand
ACTTGGGAAAAAAGAGAAACAGCCAATATCTCCCATAGAACCTGCCCGTTGGCCATTTTTGTATTCAGAGCCAATAGCCTGAGCAGCATCCTCGATTACATAAAGATTGTGTTTTCGGGCAATGTCCATAATCGGATTCATATCCGCGGTTTGACCGTAAAGATGAACCGGTATGATGGCTTTGGTTTTTTCGGTAATAGCAGCCTCAATCTTTCCAGGATCAATATTATAGCTGGCAGGGTCGATATCCACAAAAACAGGCTTGGCTTGCAAACGCGTAATAGAACCGGCTGTGGCAAAAAATGAGTAAGTAGTTGTAATCACTTCATCGCCGGGCTGAATATCTATAGCCATAAGGGCAATCAGTAATGCATCCGTTCCTGACGATACGCCGACTGCGTATTTTGTCCGGCAGTATTCGGCGGTATGCTCCTCAAAAGTTTTTACTTTAGGGCCTAAAATGAAATACTGTGATTCCATAACCTCTTTAACAGCCGGTTCAATTTCATATTTTATAGTTTTATATTGAGCTTTAAGATCTAGTAATGGGACTTGGGTAATATTTATCACGTTAAACTTCTCCTGGATTGTTTTAATTTATTTAATAATTAGAAAACAGTAATTTATACAGTAAAAATCTAAACTTCCAATTATTTTTTAAGGGGAAAGCAATACCTCGCTTATAGGCGGGATTTTTAACAGCTTTAGACACACTCCAAAATCTCTTGTTCCAGAGGCGCTGTGCCCGCCGGCCAGGGACAGGCTGTTTATTGAGGCTCTCGCAGTAGAACAAGTACGCTCCGCTTTACATAATGTGGCGTTATAAAACAGCGCATTTTTTTGAAAGCCTTTTAAGGCGGCGCTGTTATATAACAACATTATGCAAACTTGCCTTTGGTTGTGGGACTTTAATATTCAGCCTGTCGGCGGAAAGTGCCTACCTTCAGTTGCTTACAAGCTCTCGGCAGGCATAGAAAAAATCCCCCGAAACGAAAGGGCTTAATCACTGTTTCTACAGATGATAATTTATAACTACTTTTCTATCTACAATTTTAAATTCTTCTTTTTTGAAATTCCTTAGTTGAGATATAAAAATCTCCATTTATGAAGAGTCCAAAAACACTAAAAGGACTTTCTATTGTTTTATTTAACTTATCATCCTTTTTATTAAATCCATATTCATAAAACTTCACAATTATGTTTTGATCATTACTTGTACTATCAATCATAAATGAAATATTTGGCTTAATAAAAATAAAATCCTTTTCTATTAGAACATGTAAATTCTTCGTTGCAGATTTTAGGTCATTATAAGTTCTTGGTAATTTGTCATATTTTTTAAAATATTCTTCAAACATATTACTAAGATAAAAAGTATCTATATTTTTAACAGTATTATAGTGAATTAGTTGTTTAAATGAGTGAAATGAATAAAATGAAAAAATAATTAAACCCAAAAGTAAATAAAATCTAACTTTTAAACTTAATTTCTTAAATTTCATCAATAAAAACAATAAACTACTTAATGAAAACACAAACAATAGTAATATTATAATTAATATAATTTTAGGTGCCATAATTTACCTCTCAATTGTATTTTCTTGATTTTGACTCTCTTCTTCCTTTTTTCTCTGTTCATATATTAAATTTTGTAAATTTTTGTATTGCTCATCTGTCATAAATATTCTACCAACAACTTCATCTTTAGAATTCTTAAGTAGAAGTGTATTCAGTTCTTGGCCTGTAATATGTGTATCATCAATGGTACTAATGTTAAGTACTGTTACACCTGAAGCACCAGCATCTTTATTAGCTACTGTATAGATTTCAAATTTACCCCATTCTTTACTTTCGCCAAAATAAGTTGTTGGTGAATATTCATGATTAATGGTTAGAGACAAAATATTTAGCATATTTGTTTCTAACTTACTTTGGCTGGTAGAAAACTGTGTTTCAAAAATATACGGTTCATCTGTCTTATATTCACTTCTTTGGAACCAATCACTCTTATAACTATTAAAATTTGCTTGTTGTGCTCGATTTCTTGAAACAAAATATTTAGGTGCATAATTTGTTAACATATTTACAACAGCATTGACTTGATTAGCGTCCATTTTATATTCACCGTTTGGATCAAAATACCTAAGCGGGTTATTTTCAACATAATTATAGGGAGTCATTGAAGGATATTTATGTGCTAGCGGATCCACACTCAACCACATCCCAATCGCCGGGTCATAATACCTTGCGCCGATTAGGTTCTACTGCGCCCAAAAAAAGTATCATTGCCGCAAAACAGCTAAAGACATTTCAAAGAACATCAGGTTTAATTTAAGCAACAAGCGGCTAAAATAAAAGCATATTATCGTCTGGCTCTCGGATGCGTATTTTGGTAAACTTTTTTTAAATCTTTAATCACTACCTTTGTATAAATCTGCGTGGTAGCCACGGAAGCATGGCCTAAAAGTTCCTGAATATAACGGATACCGGATTGACGCATCCAGACAAATCGCTCTACGCTCTTCGCTTCACGCTCCACGAACCCAACTTCCCTACAAATCACGAATAATACGCGCTGCCCGGTAAATGTTGTAAAAATCAGCCTGACCGGCTTTAAAAACTTCCATAAGCCTGTCAATTCTATTTTTGAGTATTCCATCCGCCTCATAAAAAAGCGACTTAACGCTCACGCCTGCGCTCTTCCGCTCGGCAGCGCCGCTCTCCCGCATACCTAACGATTCATAATATTCGTCAATATCTGTCTTTAATCCGTTAACCTTATCGGATGTTACGCCATAATCAGCTAAATTATTTAAATTATCCACAGCTATTTTATGAACAGATTCCACTATTCTGATCAATTCGGTATCTCTGACATGTGTAAGATAACTCTTTCTAATATTAGTCAACTCTTTAACTTCATTATTGCCGGTTTCCAATGCCCATGCAAAAATCGGCGAAGCAATGCCAATCACATTGTTTATCAATTTCAGCTCGGCTCCCCGTTTCGCTTTCGTTTTTCCCGCTGCAGCTACTGATTTCTCCTTATCTTTTTCTTTTAATTCAATAATTTTATCGTTAAAATCCCCGCAGGCTCTTTCTAAAGCAGGCAGCGTTTTTAAAAAATCTGCGTATTTTTTATGCGGAATTATATTTTTCCGGTTGTTAGGCTAATTAACTTAACAGCCTCGTCGAGCTTGCCCTCATTTTTTGCAAAGCTCCGTATTCGTAAAATTCGCTTCGTTCCGCACGATTAAAATATGGGGGTTATTTCTTTTTTTATAGAAATAAAGTCCATAGAGGATAAAAAAAATAGATTTATTTATCAAGGTAAAAAATTGGCAAATTGTTAAACTTCAGTGAAATGGGATAACCTGCGTTTTTGGACCTTCGATACTGAATTGTCTTTGTCAATTCATTCCAAAATCCCAAAAGTCTGAGGCATTACTTGTCGTAAATTTATACATTTGACTTCTATTGTAATAATTTCTAATTTTTAGTTATAAACCATTTAGCCATCAAATCATGCTTAAATACATTAAGAATACAAAATTAATACCGCTAATATTTCTATTAGTCAATCAGGCGTTTCCCCAAAATGTCCGCTTTGAACATTTAACCATCGAAAACGGTCTCTCACAAAATACGATAAATTGTATTTTTCAGGACAGCCGGGGATTTATGTGGTTTGGAACTCAGGATGGATTAAATAAATTTGACGGATACAATTTTACGATTTTCAGGCATGATCCAACAGATACAAATTCTATCTCTCACAGTTGGGTTTGGTATATATATGAAGACAGCAGGAATAATATTTGGATAGCAACCTGGCGGGGTCTTACAAAATATGATCCCGCTCATAATAAGTTTACCCGCTATTTACCGGATCCCAATTCACCCAACAGTATCAGCGGCGAGAGACCAACCTCAATTTGCGAAGATGAAAACGGTTTTCTTTGGATTGGAACATGGGGAGGGGGATTAAATCGATATGATTACTGGCAAGACCGCTTTATCCATTTTAAACACAATCCCGGGGACTCATCCAGCTTAGCGGATAATTTTGTGCGTGTTTTGTACCGCGCTAAAGATGGAAATATTTGGGCGGGAACCTGGAACGGACTATCCCGCCTGAATAAATCTACAGCAGGGGAATATAGTTTTATTAATTATCAACACGATCCTGCCAATTCTAAAAGTTTAAGCAGCAATAAGATTACATCAATTTATGAAGATAAATCGGAGGCATTATGGATTGGCGTGTTTGGAGGCGGCTTAAATCAATTTAAAAAAAGCGGAAATGCCTTTATCAATTATAAACATGATTTAAACAATCCCGGCAGTTTGAGTAACGATGATGTAAGCGCAATATTCGAAGACAGCAAAGGAGATCTTTGGGTTGGAACAATATCCGGCGGTGTAAATAAATTTAACAGAAAAAACAACCGATTTATCCACTTCCGTCATGATCCGGATAATATAAACAGCCTGAATGGAAATAAAGTATATAGTATATTTGAGGATAAATCCGGCTTATTATGGATTGGGGCAAATGGAATAAATATATACAACCGCAACCTGGAAAGATTCACTCATTTCTCCCATAAGCCTAATAACTTCAATAGTCTTAGCCGTAATGAGATACGGGCATTTCACGAGGATCGGAAAGGAAATATATGGATTGGAACAGAAGGGGGCGGGTTAAATAAATATAATCCACGAACCAAACAATTTAGAATTTACAAGCATAATATAAATGATCCTTTCAGTATCGGCAATAATAATGTGAGCTCGATTGTTGAAGATAAAAACGGCTGGTTATGGATTGGAACAATAGGAGGAGGCCTCAATAGGTGTGACCCTTCATCAGCGCATTTTTTTCATAATGATGATATTTCAGTAATGCTGCAATCCGAGGGAATGGATTATATTAATACACTTTGTATCGACGGGCGCGGCATATTATGGATAGGCGTTTATGATAAAGGTCTTATACAATATGATATTGAACATAATCAGATCAGTCATTTCATGAGCGACCCGGATGATAAGTTTAGTTTATCGGGAAATTATATCCTAACCATATATGAAGACAGCGAAGGGGAAATCTGGATAGGCGGTTGGGGCGGAGGATTGTGCCGCTATGATCGAATGAACAAACGCTTCATACACTTTTTACACGATCCGGATAACCCGAAGTCGCTTGTTGATAATATTGTTCACACCATTTATGAATCACAATACAGCGGCGAAAGGATTTTATGGGTCGGAACAAGCGGCGGTCTTTCATATATGAAATTGAACGATTCTTCGTTGGGAAATTTTTCTCATATTTTTACCAAAGACGGTCTGCCGAGCAATGTCATTTATGGTATTCTTGAAGATGAATCCGGGAATCTTTGGTTAAGTACAAATAACGGCGTATGCAAATTTAATCCTGAAAATATAACATTTAAAAATTATAACAGTACGGACGGATTGCAAAGCAATGAATTTAATGCCCGCGCTTCTTTAAAGAGAAAAAACGGGCAGTTTCTTTTTGGAGGCATTAATGGATTTAATTCTTTTTATCCGGATAGCATAAAAGAAAACTCATTCATCCCCCCAATTGCTTTCATATCGTTTAAGATTTTCGATAAACCCGTAAAATTAAATCAATCTTTAAATACAATCGAAACTATTGAACTATCCTATCGGCAGAATTTCTTTTCATTCGAATTTGCAGCTTTGGATTTTACCCGGCCTTATAAAAATCAATATGCTTATATGATGGAAGGTTTCGATAATGATTGGATCTATTCCGGAGACCGGCGGTATGCCAGTTATACAAATTTGGATCCCGGAAGTTATACTTTTAGAGTCAAGGGCACTAATAGCGATGGGATTTGGAACAAGAAAGGTTCTTCTTTGAATATTATAATATCCCCTCCCTTTTGGCAAACATTGTGGTTTAGAGCAATCGCTGTAATATTTTTCTTTGCAATTCTCTATGCCTTTTATAAATATCGTTTATCAAAATTACTTGAAATCGAGCGTTTGCGTATAAGAATAGCCAGTGATTTACATGATGATATTGGATCGGCATTAACCCGGATCGCTATCCACTCTGAACAAATACAAACCAGCAGAGATGATAAAAAAGTTATATCCGCCTCTAAAAAGATCGGTTCATTAAGCCGTGGAATTATTTCGACTATGAGCGATATTATATGGTCGATCGACGCCAGGAATGATTCCATCAAAGATCTAATTGACCGTATGCATGATTTTGCCCATAATACGCTAGGCATGCAGGATGTAAAAGTAACTTTTTCACATAAGGGATTAGATGAAAATAAAAGACTGCCCATAGATTACCGCCAAAATTTATTTCTTATATTTAAGGAAGCTGTGAATAACATTGTAAAACATGCCCGGGCAAGCGAGGTTGACATTCAATTAATAAACGAGTCAAAATATTTTACTATGCGCATTTTGGACAATGGGAAAGGATTTGTTTTTGAACAAGTAAAAAAAGGAAACGGGTTAATAAATATGAAAATGCGCGCAGAAAGAATAGGCGCTCTACTCGAAGTTAAATCCAACAACGGCGTTCAAGTTTTTATAAAAATGCCGGGCATTTGATACTTAGTGTCTGAACGAAAAAGCGCTGTTTTGTCATTTCGAATCCCGATTTATCGGGTGAGAAATCTTACATCCCCTGGAATTATTGAAGTTACAGATTTTTTCCCGATTTATCGGGATCGAAATGACAAGAAAAAATGTTTTCGTTCAGACGCTACTTAGCAAAAAATATCCCATGCTTATGGTATTTATTTTCACTAAATCTATGCTTACAATAAAATACTGATGAACTGGCGTACTCAGGAAAAGTTAAAAGTGAACTAATAGCGACTATTCGGGAAATGTTTACCCCATTCAAAGTGCCTAAAGTGTCTAAAATTAAAAGTGAACTAAAGTTAATAAGAACTTTAGTCATTTTAGTTCACTTATAAACTTTAAACTTTTTTCACGGACAGATAAAAGTGAATTTATTACTACATAGTGCCTGAACGAAAACTAGCCAAAACTGTCATTTCGAAGCGGAGCGAGAAATCTATTAGCGTTATAAATATTGAAGTTAAAGATTT
>JAUXGF010000093.1 GCA_030622395.1 Calditrichaceae bacterium | reverse complement strand
TGGAAAACTAAACGCTGGCCAAAAGAATATTTTGTTTCTTTGTTAAAAATACTTAAAAAGGAAAAAGTCCGGGTTGTTTTAATAGGCGGCCCGGAGGACAATCTGCTTTGCGATGATATAATTAAAAAATCTGAATCTAATACAATCAATTTGGCGGGCTCTCTTACTATTCTTGAATCTGCTGCATTAATAAAAAAATTAGATTTAGTAGTAAGTAATGACAGCGCTCCTTTGCACATTGCCAATGCCGTAAAAACAGACGTTATTGCTTTTTTTGGTCCGACAGTGCGCAGGTTTGGATGTTATCCGTACAGAGAAAACGATACAATGCTGGAGGTAGACCTTCCTTGCCGCCCCTGCGGTAAACATGGCGGGAACAAGTGTCCTGAAAAACATTTTAAGTGTATGAAAAATATTTTGCCGGAAAATGTTTCCGCTGAAATTATTAAGTATTTAAGAAGGAAAAAAAGTGAATAAAAATAGAATTGTCGTATTAACAGGCAATAATAACTTTTTCGGGCAGACCAGAAAACCTTGGGTGAGTATGAATTTTAAAAAGATTCATAACATACTTTGTGAAAATGGTTTTACTGTTGAAAAATATACATTTAATGAAATTGCCGGTCTGGATGACAGAATTAATAATTCACTAATCTTTTATACATTCAGTCAAAAGTTAAACAGAAGAATTTATATTAATGATATTATCCGTTATATTGATAACGGCAGTAATTTTTTAATCCCGTCTTATGATTTACTTAAGTGCCATGAGAATAAAGGATATCAGGAACTTTATAAGAAAAAGATCGGATTAAATACTATTTCCGCTCATTATTTTAGCAGTATAGATGAACTGCGCCATCATGATATTAAATTTCCCATTGTCTTAAAAACTATTGATGGATCCAATGGGAAGGGCGTATTTTTAGCGAAGAATAAAAATGAATTAATTGAAATAGTTAATAACCTTGAAAAACAAAACACCTTTACATTGTTAGATTTATTCAGAAGAAAATATTTCCGAAGGAAAAAAAGTTATAAAGAATATTCTGATTATAGTAATAAAAAGGATTATGAGCAATACAAGGATTATATTTTAAAAGAAAAGAATTTTATTTTACAGGAATTTATACCGGATTTAAAATTTGATTACCGGGTGTTAGTTCTTTATGATAAATACTACGTGACAAAACGCCATATCAAAAAAAATGATTTCAGAGCCAGCGGAGCCAAGAGATTTGATTTTAATTTTAAAGCGGATACTGATTTGTTGAACTATGCAAGGGATATTTATAATAAATTTGATACGCCTTTTCTTTCAATGGATATTTGTATACACCAGGATAATTTTTACTTATTTGAATTTCAGGCATTGCATTTTGGCATAAATGTATTCGTAAAATCGAATGGATATTATATTCTCGATAATGACAATTGGCAATTTATTGAAAAGAGCCTGAATTTAGAAACTGAAATTGCAAACGGTTTAATCAAATACATAAAAGCGTTTTAATATGGTGATTTCATACTATCTTTATAAATATCCTTATAAATTATTTTGGCGTCTGATGAAGTTTTTTAACAGAAATCCGCAAGCGGTAATCTATTGTGCGGAACCTGTCGATTATATAACGTTAAAACCTGTTTTAAAATATTTACCGGCTTTGCCTGTTGTAGTAAAAAAGCGAAAAACAAAAGAGTATTTAAAAAATAAGGGCATTGAATATAAATGTATGCCTTCGTTCCCTGAGGCTGTTATAATGAGCCGGCATGCAGCCCATAAATTTCCCGAGGAGAAAATTGTTAAAATCGGGTTTCGTCATGGAGCTTATCATTTTAAAGCCTTCGCCGGCGCTCAATATTACAACATGTTTGATGTATTCTTTGTAACCGGTACTAATGAATTAGACCTGGCTGAAAAACACGGTATTACCACTGCAAAGGCAATCGGATTTCCTAAACTCGACCCGGCTTTCGATAAGGCTTATAATGATGAAATATTGAAAATATTTATTAATAAGGCTAACATTGACTATAAAAAAGGAACCGTTATTTTTACGGCAACCTGGGATAAATCCGGGATGTCCGCAATAGATAAATGGATTGAAATAATCCATACTTTAACAGAGCGGTATAATATTTTGGTCACAGTTCATCCCTGGACGTCGAAAAAATATATTGAGAAATTGAGGGAAATAGAAGATTTGTATTTTATAAATGAGCCTGATGTATTGCCTTATTTAATGATTGCCGATGTTTTAGTAGGAGATACCAGTTCGATTATCGCAGAATTTTGCGCATTGGATAAACCTATAATTGTTTTCAAAACTTCTCCGACAAAACGTACTGTTGATAAAATAACTTGTTTACTGGAAGATATTGCTTACAGAATAGATGATGCTTCTCAATTAGATGAAGCTATAGAATATAGTTTAAAAAATCCAAAAGAAAAAAGTACACAGCGGCAAAAAGCAAACAGAATTATGTTCGATGTTCTTGATGGCAAAGCAGGGAAGCGAGCCGCCGAAGTGATTCTTGAGATGCTTCCGCAATTACTCCGGTGTAACTTAGAATAAGTAAGTTGCAAAAATTGATAGAAACACTAAATTTCTTATCATACTATTAAAAATAAATACAAATTGTTTATATTGGTAAACTGATTATGAGATTATATATTAAAATTTTATGCTTTGTTAAACCATTTTGGAAAGTGATCGTTGTTTCGATTATATTAACTTTTTTTTATGTCTTATTGAATAATATTTCTTTATGGATTTCGGTTGATTTCATCCGTGAGTTGTTTTCGCCTGAAAATGTGCAAACTGAACAAGTAACCTCTGTTGAACCTATAAAACCATCCGAAGATGAAAAAGGCAACTTGCAGAAAATGTTTAATTTGAATTCTAAATTAGATATATATTCCAAGATTAATAATTATATCAAAAGCGTGATAATTAAAGATAACCGCTATGATACCCTGATAGTTGTTTGTATAGTTATATTCCTTTCTTTTCTTTTAAAAAATATTATTCAATATACACGGCGTGTAATTCTAAATTATATTGTGATTAATATTGTTGTAAACATTCGGAATCAATTGCATGAAAAATTATTATACTTGCCGCTTTCTTTTTTTGCAAAGCGTCATTCGGGACGTCTTACTTCAATTGTTTTTAATGATGTTAATGCCATAAATGTTGCGCTTAATAATAGTTTCGGCAAAATGATTTTATCTCCCGTCCAGATTTTAACAAACGTATTTATTTTAGTAATAATTAGTTGGAAATTATCGTTAATAATGCTTTTCGTATTACCGCTAATTTCTTATGTTATTGTAAAGATCGGTCAAGGTATGCGCCGCAGAAGCAGGCGTGTTTTTAAACAAATTGCTAATGTAGTTGCCGTTTTTCAAGAGGCTGTTTCCGCTGTTAGTATTGTAAAAGCGTTTACTAATGAAGAAAAGGAAGTGTCGAAATTTAAAGCGGCAAATCGTGAGTTTTTTAAAAAGACATTTCGCGCTAATAAATTAAGGTATGCCACTTCTCCTATCAATGAAATTTTACTTGTTTTAACGCTGGTCTTTTTATTATGGTATGGCGGAAATTTAGTCTATTCGAATTCCGGGTTAACAGCGGAAGATTTTATACGTTTTTTAGTTTTCCTTTTTACCATGTTTCAGCCTATTAAAGATTTTTCAGGGATTAATAATACCATCCAAACAGGTTTAGCAGCCGCGGAAAGAATATTCGATGTTTTGGAAACGGATCAAGAAATTTATGAAAAGCCGGGCGCCGTTTATTTGGATGAATTCAATCATAATATTAAATACGAAAAGGTATATTTTAAATATAATAATAATGAATCTTATGTGCTGGATGATATTAATTTAAATATAAACAAAGGTGAAATGGTCGCTTTTGTCGGACACAGCGGCGCAGGTAAAACGACAATGGCAAATCTTTTGCCGCGTTTTTATGAAATTAATACTGGTAAAATTAGCATTGATGGAATCGATATCCGCGATATGACCCTGCATTCTTTGCGTCACAAAATGAGCATTGTTACACAGGATACTATTCTATTTAATGATACGATTAGAATGAATATTGCGTATGGTTCGGAAAATGTAATTGAACAGAACGTTATTGACGCCGCAAAAGCGGCTAATGCCTGGGAATTTATTAAAAAGATGGAAAATGGTTTAGATACACAAATCGGTGAAAAGGGAACCAGGTTGTCCGGCGGACAAAAACAACGTTTGTCAATTGCCCGCGCTATTTTAAGAAATCCGTCGATTTTAATACTTGACGAAGCCACATCATCCTTAGACACTGAGTCGGAAAGACTGGTACAGCAAGCTATTGATAAATTAATGGAAAATCGAACGGTGCTGGTTATTGCCCATCGTTTGTCTACAATTACTCACGCTGATAAAATTGTCGTTTTCAACCAGGGGAAAATCGCAGGCTTAGGGGCGCATAAAGAGTTGTTAGAATCCTGTCCGATTTATAAAACATTTTACGAAAACCAGTTGCTTACAAAATGAAAAGTTCAAGACAGTAATATGAAAATAGTCAGTATAATTGGAGCCCGGCCGCAATTTATCAAATCCGCGGCAGTCAGCAGGGCTTTGAAAAAATATAAAAATAATTTTGAACATGTTAAAGAAATTATTGTCCATACGGGTCAGCATTATGATAAAAACATGTCGGCTGATTTTTTTGAAGAATTACAAATACCGCAGCCTGACTATAATCTTGAAGTCGGTTCAGGCAGACATGGAGAGCAAACAGGTTTGATGCTGGCGCGCATTGAGGAAGTTTTGCTGAAAGAAAATCCCGATTGGGTAATTATATATGGAGATACTAATTCGACCGTCGCCGGAGCTTTGGCTTCAACAAAACTGCATATTAAAACAGCGCATATAGAAGCCGGTTTAAGAAGTTATAACAGGAAAATGCCCGAGGAAATTAACCGCCTTGTGTCAGACCTCATCTCGGATGTTCTTTTCGCCCCAACCCAAAATGCAATGGATATACTTAGAAAAGAAGGTTTTGGCGAGAAATCAATTTTTACAGGCGACGTTATGTATGACTCATTTTTATTTAATAAAGAATTGGCGCAAAAAAGATATAAGCTGGAAAAACTTACCTCGTTAAAGAAATATTATCTTGCGACGATTCATCGTCCGGAAAATACCGATAATTTGAACCGGCTTCAAAATATATTCACAGCTTTTTCTAAACTTGATTTACCTGTTATCCTGCCGCTTCACCCGCGCACTAAGAAAATTATCACTAAAATTAATTTTAGTGATAATGTAGTAATCTTAGACCCGGTCGGATATTTGGAAATGATTTTACTTTTAAAAAATTGTAAAAAAGTTTTAACGGACAGCGGCGGCTTACAAAAAGAAGCCTATTTTACGGGAAAAGCCTGTATAACATTAAGAGATGAAACGGAATGGATAGAGACGCTGGAAAACAATTGGAATTTTATTGTCGGAGATAATATCGATTTAATCATGGAAAAGATATCCTGCGCTGATTTCGGAAAAAGAGGTGACTATTTTGGCGATGGAAATTCAGCTTATAAAACGCTTAAGTTTTTAATATCGAATAAATAATTGTAATCGAGAAAGTTATTGTTTATCCGTTATTCTTCTTTTTAACCTTTTTGTTCCCGATACCATTCCACAAATTGCTTAATACCCGTTTCAATATTTATGCTGGGATTATAATCTAATAGTCTTTTGGCTTTACTAATATCAGCATAAGTTTTAATAACGTCTCCCGGCTGCATGGGCAGAATATTTCTTATGGCGGTTTTGCCCAATGCCTGTTCAATTTCGTTAATTAATTGGTTTACATTGATTGTTTGCGACTCCCCAAGATTTATAATTTCAAAACCGCTAACGCGTTCTATGGCGCTATAAATTCCGTCTAAAATATCGGTAATATAAGTAAAATCTCTCTTCGGTTTGCCTTCGCCAAAAACCGGAATAGGTTTACCATTATCAATTAAACGGGTGAATTTATGAATCGCCATTTCGGGACGCTGGCGCGGACCGTATACCGTGAAAAACCGCAATGAAAAAATATTTATATTATAAAGATGATGATAATTATAGCAGATTAATTCGCCTGCTTTTTTTGTTGCGGCATACGGGGAAATAGGGAAATCCACATTATCATCTTCAGAAAAGGGGACTTTCTTATTATTACCGTAAACTGATGATGATGAAGCGAATATAAATTTATTAATCTTTTTTTCTTTAGCAATCTCCAGTAAATTAATTGTGCCCTGAATATTAGTCTTTGAGTAACCAACCGGATCTTCAATAGAAGGGCGGACGCCGGCTTTTGCGGCTAAATGGACAATTATTTCAAAATCGTGTTTGTTAAATAAATAGTCTAAACTATCCCTGTCGGTAATATCGGTTCTGTATAATTTAAACGAATCATAATCAGAGGCATTTTTTATATTGTTCCCTTTAATTTTAGGATCGTAAAAATTAGTGAAGTTATCGACTGCCGCTACCTCGTGATTGCGCTTTAAAAGCATATCTATGAGATTGGATCCGATAAACCCCGCCCCGCCTGTAACCAATATTTTCATTTTCTCGCCTTTATTTAATAATTGGATTTTATGATAGTTTGTAATATAAAATTATTATAATAGTTTACCGCTCATTGATAAAAAAATAGCGGCTAAACCGTCCCTGGTGAAGGGCGTCGCTGTGGAAGCGGCTAAGTGGCAAAACCATTACAAATTTTTAAATTACTTCAAAAATAAACTACTTAATTAGTAGATATTATTCAATATTTTAATTAATGAATACAAAAGCTCCACTCCCCCAATACTCCAACTCTTCCAACAATTCCCGCCATAGGCGCCGTGCCTGCCGGAGGGCAGGGACAGGCACCAATTCAATTATTTAATTATTCATCATTCCATTCTCTCACCACTACATTATTTCAGCTCTCCAATTCTTATCCAAACCATTACTCCATCACTCCAGCAATCCATTACTCCAATTCTTCAATACTCCATTTCTTCCATTCATTAAAGACCTCAAAGGTTTGGGAAAACCTTTGAGGTCGCTACATCCATTATTCCAGTTCTTCAGCCAATAACCTGTCTATCCAATTATGAAGTTCTTCTAGATTAATTTCTTCTAAACAGCGCCGGTAACCGAAAATTTTATTTTTACATTGTTCATTTAATAATATTTCGGGTTTAATAATTAGAAAAGAATTTTCCGGGGGGCTGGAAATAAAATCAAAAAGATGCTTCTTATGGAATGGAAAAAGTACAATTGCCGTTTTTTGAAAAGCTAAAGCCAGAGAGCTTGGTCCGCTGGGATCTGTTATAAATAAATCCGCTTTATTAAGCAATGCCGCTATTTGCGCTAAATTTAATTGATTAACCAGGTTGATGAATTTGCAATTTGATTTATACAAAATGTCCAATATTTGAATACTCGGTTTTTTACCGATAATAGTGATTGTATAGTCAGTATTTTGGTTAAGTCCCTCTATTAAGCCCTGAAAATGGGAAGTAAACCAGGCATTGTTTTTACTGCCGGATGCTAAATAAAGAACAATTAATTTTTTATATGGTATAGTCTGGAAAATAGTATCTATAAATTTTAATTCTTTCCTTTGCAGGTGAATATTGAATTTCTGCGGAATATATTCTCCCTGATGACAATCTAACAAATCAGCTAAATTGAACGCGGATGGCAGATATACATTATAGGGCATGCACCTAAACTTGAATATTCGTTTATTGAAAAAAATTGAGACCCGCTGCCAGCCGATTCCAATTCTTATTGGTATATGGGAAAAGTAAGCTGCTGCGGCGGTTTTGAATTGCGGATGCAGATGAAAAACACAATCATATCCATCCGAACGCAAATCATTTACCAGGTTGCCAATGCCCTTATATCCGTAATGATCGGATTTAGGGCGGAAGTGGATTATTTTTGAAACACTCGATACGCGGGTAAGAATCGGCTCGTTTTCCGGAGAGGTCAGATATTCTATGTTTGATTTTGGGAAACAGGTTTTTAAATAATTTACAAAAGGAAGGGATAGGATAACTTCATTTGCGCTGCCGGTATTATCTATTAATATTTTATTTAACGTTTTCATGGAAGATGTTTGGTATTAAAATGTAATGATTGTATTAAACAGTTAGTAGTACAATAAATATTAATTTTAAGGATTAAATAATTTGTATTGCATTCAATTAATATTGCTGCCGATTTTTTAGTTTGCTGATTTGATAACGCTCACTAAACATACAAGCTAAAGTTTATAATTTCAAGGATAATGAAATCAGGTTGTAATATTTTCTATCATTAACTGGCGTCCTATGTGAGGTTTAAAGTAAAAAGTAGGAAGTA
Organism: Calditrichaceae bacterium; assembly: GCA_030622395.1. GTDB lineage: Bacteria > Calditrichota > Calditrichia > Calditrichales > Calditrichaceae > JAUXGF01. Next base: position 141 of record JAUXGF010000093.1, on the reverse strand, counting down.
ACCCCGCGCCCCGAATATCAGGGTGTTGCAGAACCCCTAAAAAGCCCTAAAGGGCTTAAAGATGTACTTTTGAGCTTCATTTGCCCCCGACTTAAAAGTCGGGGCTATTCATATGAAATTCAATGAGTTATGGTGTAATGA
>JAUXGF010000290.1 GCA_030622395.1 Calditrichaceae bacterium | reverse complement strand
TAGAAAAGCCGCGGTAGAGATAGAATTCGAGAAGGAAAATTATCTGATCGTCCCCCAGGCAGCGATTTTAATTTTGATACGCGATGATATTCTAAACCAAATCGATTCGGAATTTGGTAAATAATCATTTTAAAATTTTGACATATCACGTAGAGACGAGGCACTGCCTCGTCTAAAAAAAACATCCCTATTCCTAATAGGTATAAAATTACTCCATTATACAATACAAATTGTATTGGATCTGCGTGAATAAAAATAGGTACGTGATTATTATTTATGATTTAGAATTTTCCCTATACATAGGCTGACAACAAGGGTAATAAAACGTATGGTAAAACGAAATGATAATCTACGGCAAAACTTGATAACTATCTCAATTATTCTATTCCTGTTGTTGTCAATAGGCATATCGGGCTATATGTTGATTGAAGGCTGGGGATTACTTGACGCGCTGTATATGACAATTATTTCTTTTTCTACCGTGGGATTTAAAGAGGTGGCTACACTTGGCGAATTCGGCCGTATTTTTACTATGATTATCATTTTATCCGGTATGGTCTTTATAGCTATGCTTTCCGCCAGCGTTACAAGTTTATTTGTTCGTAATGAATTATTAGCAAGCAGAAAGAAGAAAAAAATGAAAAAAACAATTCGAAACTTAAAAGGACATACAATTTTATGCGGAGCGGGTGACACGGGGACAACAATAATCGAAGAATTCAGACATGCCCGTAAACCTTTTGTTGTTATAGAAGAAAAACAAGAAATTTTAGAAAAATTAGATGAACAGTATCCCGATTTATTTATTGTTGCCGGCGACGCCACTAAAGATGAAATTTTAATGGAAGCTAATATTAAAAACGCCGGGGGATTAATTACAACCCTCTCATTAGACGCCGACAACTTATTTGTTGTAGTATCGGCAAGAGACTTGAATCCAAATATGAATATAATTTCACGCTCCGTTGATCCCCATACAGAAAGTAAATTATACCGCGCCGGCGCCAATTATGTAATCTCTCCCAATATGGTTGAAGGATTGCGCATGGCTTCCGTTATGCTCCGCCCTACAGTGGTTAATTTTTTAGAAGTGATGATGCGCGGAAATGAATTGTCTTTTCGCATGGAAGAAATCAATGTTCCTAAAGGAGCCAGCCTGCATGAAGAATCTTTACAAAAAGCCCAAATACCCCAGCGCACCGGTCTAATTGTTATTGCCGTTAAAAAAGCCAGGGGATCCAAGTGGGTTTTTAACCCCAGTTCGTCAACGATATTACATGAAAATGATAAACTTATCGTACTTGGAGATCCTGATAAAATTGATAAATTGCATACTTTGTTAAAAGAATAGAATCTGTTGATTATAATTATTGCAAATAAAAGCGGTCAAAATAGAGTGTAACGGGTTCTTTTACATTCATTAGAAATAAAACCACTCCTTTGATATTATCCAAATTCAGCGCTCTTTCCGTTATGCTTGTTTTTAGCTGCGAAAACGGAATATGCAGTTTATTCATCCCGGGTTTTAATAAAAATTTATTATTATAACGGTTTTTATAAGGCGGATTGATTTCCATATCTTTAATTTTTACAATGATAAATAAAGAATCCTGCTGCGGGTTATAAATATGAAAATATAAATTATTGTATGACCGCCAGTTTTTATTAAAACGCTTAAATATAATGTTGGCATATTTAGCCGGATAAAATGTAACTTTTAAACTTTTATTCCCGTCAACGGCAAAACTATCCGATAAAACAAAAAGCTCTTTACATTGCCATTCAATCAGCTCTAATTCCTTATCGTCTTCGAAACTAAAATTAAAATCGGGACAGGCGCGTTTATCTCGTTTACAGCCGCCCGTCACAATAATTACAAGCAAAGTTAATATAAATAATTGATAAGAATACCGCGCCATTATTCCCCGTCTGTATGAATAAATTTAAGTAAAGCAATTTCAGGCGGCACGCCAAGGCGGATATTTATAAAAGAAACGCCAATGCCGTTGTTTACATATAAATGCTTATTTTTTTTATGGAAGTAACCGTACATGTGCTTTGGATCAATTTTGCGTTTTAGAATTTTCCACAGCCAGATAGGTAAATAAACTTGTCCGCCGTGCGTATCCCCGCAAAGCATAAAAACATTTTTATCGGCGTCTAATTTATCATAAGGCATGGAAGTATGCGATAAAAATATAGTCGGTAGACTGTCAATTAAGGAATGCATAAACTGTATGTTGGCGTTTAAGTTAATATTAACGTTAAGACCGGCTATATTCAATTTATGATCGTCTATTTGAATAACTTTGTTAGTATCTCTGAGGAAATGTACAGAATGTTTGACCGGCGGTTGCACACTGTTTTCAGTATGACAGAAAAGACAATGACGGCGGGCGCAGGTATAGTCGGCGTCGCCCATCACAGCGTACACGCCATAGGCTGCTTTTAATTGAGAAAGAAAATATTCAGCATGAGCATAAGCTTCCGAACCGCTGAACCAGTCGACATAATCCCCGCTTAAAAAGATAAGATCGGGCTTAATATTTTCCAGCCGTTTAAGTATTTTATTTAATAAAGGATTATTGCCGTCCTTAAAATGCAGGTCGCTTAAATGAACAACTATTTTATTTTCTAAAATATCGGCAAAGGCGTCGCTTTTGATTTCAACTGTCGTAACAATAAGCCGCTGCGGTTCTATAAAAAAAGCATAAACAGCGGTAATACCTATTATAATTAAAATAATATAAATTTTTTTCATAATTGTTTATAAGTTTTTATGAACAGTGCGCTTAATGAACGATGTACGAGTGTGTCCCGTAATTGGGGAAAAGCGCTCAGCGCTCAGCTTTTCCGCACAGGGACGGCTTCGCCGCAGCAGACAGCTTCTTAAACTGAATGCTGATAGCTGATTGCTGAATGCTTTTATATTAAAGCGGTTTTAAACAGTTTTTAATTTAATCATACATTGAAACGGATAGATAAAATATCTCCGTCTTTTACAATATACTCTTTGCCCTCAAGCCGCAGAATCCCTTTTTCTTTACAGGCGTTTAAGCTACCGTTAGCGATTAGATCGTCATAATGCACGGTTTCGGCGCGAATAAAACCTTTTTCAAGATCGGAATGAATAATGCCCGCCGCCTTTTGAGCTTTAGTTCCTTGCCGGATTGTCCATGAGCGGCATTCATCATCTCCAACGGTAAAAAAGGAAATGAGTCCGAGCAATTCATAAGATACGCGGATTAATTTATTCATAGCTGATTCTTTTATCCCTAAATCTTTCATAAAAACTTGCGCGTCTTCATCTTCAAGCTCGGAAATCTCTTTTTCAATTTCAGCGCTCAAAGAAGTAACGCCGCATTTTGGAGCAACAAAATCAGACAGGCTTGCTTCGATTTTCTCAGCCTGTGCAATCTGCTCTTCCGAAATGTTGACAACATATAAAACAGGTTTAGCGGTTATAAATTGATAACCTCTTAATATAAGTTCCTCGTGTTCCGTGAATTGCAGTTCACGCAAAGGTTTTTCATTATCTAACTGATCCTTTAAACGATTCATTAAAGTAAGTTGTTTTTTATCCTGTTCATCTTGCGTCTTAAGAAGCAATTTTTCTAATTTTTCGATACGGCTTTCAACAACAACTAAATCATTAATTAAAAACTCGGAATTGATAAATTCAATGTCAGCGGCTGGGTCAATACGGTTTAAGGGATGGGGATAATATTCATTTTCAAAATTGCGTACAACTAAAAGCAGAGCGTCTACTGTTTTGAGATTGGTGAGAAACTGAGCCGGCAACCCCCGCTTATTGCCGTCATCGCTGTCCAGACCGGCGACTTTAATATATTCTATTGTGGCATTCACTTTTTTGAAGGGATTAAACATTTCTGTCAAGCGGTCTAAACGGGCGTCGGGCACTTTTACAACGCCTCTCTCCGCACTTTGTTTTGATGAAATATTATCGCTGCTTTTATGTTTTAATAATGTTGAAAAAATTGTTGATTTACCCGAATAGGGCAATCCTACAATACCTATTTCCATATTTATATTACTCCTGCTTGAATAATGACTTTTAAAGTTATTTAATTTAGTTAAAAAAAAAGTATTATCAAAGATTACATTTTTCTATATGATGCATTTTTAAGTTTTAGTAAGTAAATTGCAGATATTATGTTGTGATAAATTGTAATGAAGAACATAGCTATGTCCTCCCTGTATCGGGATGAATTAATGGAAATGATACTGGATACTTGATACTCGATGCTGGTTGAAAATCCCGCTTTTGCGGGGATGCTCAAATTTCTTTATCCAGTATCCAGCACCCAGTATCTATTTTTATAATACATTTCCTCCCGATCACGCCAGTTCGCCGTTTAAAACCAGGTGACGTATTAATCGGGATCGGGAGGACTATACAATAAAGTATGAAGGATTTTTATGAAAACAAAAGACGATCAAAACACACTTAATGAATTATGCGTTTACGGACGGCAAATCGTGCTTGAAGCGTTACGATCGGCATGCAATGTTAAAAATATTTGGATAGCAAAAAATGCCGCTGGGAAAAATATCGGACAAATTAAAAAGCTGGCGAAATTAAAAGGCGTTCCTATTCAATATGTTAATCAAAATGATCTGCAAAAAATAGTAGGCGCGGTTGTGCACCAGGGAGCGGCCG
>JAUXGF010000039.1 GCA_030622395.1 Calditrichaceae bacterium | reverse complement strand
TGGTCTTTCATTAAAGAGATCAACGGCGAAATAACGATTGTTAATCCTTTAAAAATAAGCGCCGGAATTTGATAACAAATAGATTTCCCGCCGCCGGTAGGCATAATAATTAGAGAATCATTTTTCTTAAGGATATTTTCGATTATCTTTTCCTGCAGCGGTCGAAATTCATCATATCCGAATATTTCTTTAAGGATTGTCTTTGCCTGATTTTCCATAAATCGTTTCGCTTTTGTTATGATATTTTAAATCGTGATGTTGATATACTCATTTATTGCTCTGCCATTTATCCTTCGCCTTTCCCCTGAAAAAATTTATTCTTTAATCTTGATTTTTTTTATAACCAACCGGTCATAGAAAAAAATTGCAATGGCGGTTACCAGCCCCAACAAAGCAAAGATAAGCCACATAATATCAGGTCGCTGCATATCGCGGGCAAAAGCGGCGTATAGTTGACCGGATAAAATCCCACCGAACAAATTTCCTAACGCCACACACCAGTAAAAATAGCCCATGTATAACGCCACTTTGTTAGGCGGCGCAATCCTGCCTGTATATTCTTTCGACTTTGGGCTAGCCATCATCTCGCCAAATGAAAAGACTATAATGCCGCCGACTACAATCCAGCCGGTCGTTCCGAAAATAATGATAGAAAAACTAACGACAGTTATAACAACGCCCCAAAATATAGTGGTAAAGGGTTTTAGCCTGGTTACTAAAAACGAAACCAAAACCTGGAAAAAGATAATCGCCCCGGCGTTGAAATTAATAATGTATTCGGGATTGATCTGCCCGGCGACAGCCATGGATCCTTTAAATCCATTTATTAGAGACCCTAAACCGATTGTCGTTAATAAACCGGTGGAGGCGTTCATCAAATCTGTAGTATCGACGAAATCCCTGATATACAGCGGCAGCGTATAGAATATTTGATTAAAGGACGTCCAGAATCCGGACATGAGCAATAAAAATAATCCGAACTTCCAATCGCCTAATTTCATCGGGCATAACCACCACGCCGCATCCGGCTTATCACCGCCTCTCTTGAGAATTTGATCATAAATTAAATTTATTAAAAACCAACCGAGCGATATCAGAATAATTTGAGTCCAGCTAATGTAGCCGTTTGCCGTATATTTGGAGCCCATCACTAATATTGAAAGCAGCGCAAATATAAACAGGAAAAACCGTCCATTGCCTAATACTTCCACCATATCGGTCATAACTTTTTTTAAGCTGCGCGGATTGGCGGATTTGCTTTCAGAGGTTGGTTCTTTATAAAAAATAGTTACAAAGATAAAGTTAAGGGCAATCCATCCGGAAGAAGCGACGAAGACCCATTTCCATGCCCAGCCGCGCACAATGCCCGCTACAATCGGCCCTATAAAACCGCCGATATTAACCATCATATAAAATATACCGAAACCCATTGAGGACGTTTTTTCATTTGTAGTTTTTGTTACAGTGCCGATTATAACCGGTTTGAACATTGCCGCTCCCAATGCAACCATCATATAGGCCAGAAAAAAAGTCGGCAGCGTATCGAACTGTCCCAATAAATAATAAGACGGCACTAAAACAACAAAAGCTGCAAAGAGCATTTTTTGAAATCCGTAACGGTCGGCTAAAGCGCCGGTGACAACCGGGAAAAGATATAAAAAGAAAGTAACAACGCCCTGCACTACGCCGCGGTCTTCATCGGAAAAACCCAGACCGCCTTCTTCAATGGAACCTGTAATATATAATGACGACACGGCAAAAAAGCCGTACCAGGCCATACGCTCAAAAATTTCCATCGTATTGGCAACCCAGAATGTACGCGGAAAGTCGGTTAATCTAATTTTTTGTTTGGTCATATAATATTCCTTTTTAGCTTTATATTGTTTTATATGAAAGTAGAATGCCACGAAGACACTAAGACACGAAGAAACAATTAATTTTTAAATACTTAGAGCCTTAGTGGCTACTTTCATTGTTTGTTGAGGGCGGAAGCCCATGTGAGTTTATATGGAAGTTTTTCAACTCACCCCCTAAGTCCCCCTCTCTTTAAGAAATAGAGGGGGACTTGGAATTCCCCTCTTGAGATGGTTAGGGGTGTGTTTCCATTCTACATCTGTCCCCTTCCCTATTGGATTAGGGAAGGGCTAGGGATGGGTAAGAAAAAGCTGCGGCAGAGCCGTCAACTTAAAGCACGTACAAAAGCACATTACTCCAATCTTCCAATCTTCCACCATTCCATCCTTCCAATCTTCCAGTATTCCAACATTCCAATCTCACAACCCCAATATCTTATCCATATAGTCGCTGCGCATACGTTTCCATTCCATTTTGAACCACGGCGTATACCATTCCGGATGTTCTTCGAGTTCTTTATCTAATTGTTCAATTGAGATATATTTCCACTCTGCGATTTCAGTTTCGTTTACAACCGGTTTATCATTCGATCTGCCGATGTAAACCGAGCAAAGTTCATTCTCCGAACCTTTATCCTCAAAAGAGGCATGATATTGAAATTTAAACAGATATATTAAATCCGCCTTTAGCTCCAGTTCTTCTTTCAATCTACGTTCAGTTGCAAACTTATATGACTCGCCTTTACGCGGATGGCTGCAGCAGCTATTTGACCAGTACATAGGCCAAAGACGTTTCCCGGCGCTACGTTTTTGCAGTAGTAATTCATTCTTATCATTAAATATAAAAATGGAAAACGCACGGTGCAGTATTCCCTGACCGTTGTGGGTTTCATCTTTGTTTTTATAACCTGTTTCGTTATCATGTTCATCAACGAGTATAAGCTTTTCATCATCAAACGAAACAATCTTATTCTTATCAGTCATTGCAACCTCTTTAATCTATTTTAGAATTTTATATTAACAATCCTCTAAATGTAAAATGACAGTTTTTATGCCATTACCGTGTTTGTCTGTTATTTCCCCCTTCCCCCTCGTATCAGAGTTAAGCGAAGCGGTCTCTGATACATGGTGACGTTTCCCCTTATATCAGAGTTTATTTAATATCGGTTATAAAAGCTTTATAACCCGCATTCTTAATCGCCAAGGCTACTTTCTCGGCATTCTCCGGGCAAAGGGCAATTACAGCTCCCCCGCCTCCGCCGCCGGTTAATTTAGCTCCTAAAGCTCCATTGGATTTGGCAATATCTACCAACTCTTCAATTTCTCTGCCGGATACCTGCAGGGCGTTTAATAAGCCGTGATTAATATTCATCAGTTCGCCTAACTTTTCCAAATCATAATTTTTGATTGCCTTTTCCGCCTGCATAACCAGCATATCAATTTCCTTAAAGATACGATTGTATAAAGACTTATTATTCTGCCAGGATTTGCGCACTTTGGCGACCATTGTGGCGGTTAAGCTTTCTATCCAGGTTAAAGCTACTACCACGCGTATCGGATTTTCAATATGGATTTCTTCCATCACCGGAGGATCGCCTTTTTGGAATAGCAAAAATTTACCGTAAGTCGCCATAGTGTTGTCAATTCCCGAAGCTGTGCCGTGAACAATTTTTTCGGATTCAAAGGCTAAGTCTGAAACTTTCCGGTCAGTTAAATTAAGTTTAAAATTATCGGATAAAGCGCGGATAATCGCCACTGCCAGAGAGGCGGACCCGCCTAATCCCATAGCGCGCGGAACATGGGGAAAAACTTCAATTTCCATGTTCGTATCCTGTAAATCCAATCTTTCTAAAATCAAATCGAGTGATTTATAAATAGAATATTTATGATCAGCTCCTTTTTTAATGCGCTCTTCAACGCCCCAGCGCGGAATAATCAAATGGACGCCTTCCTTTTTGCTGTCTGAAGCTTTAGCCTGCATAGCTAACGGTATCGGCGCGGCAATAGCGTGACTGCCATATACAACGGCATGCTCGCCCAAAAATATAATTTTGCCGTGTCCGGTCGGCAGCGAATCCGACGTCGGTTTGAGCATCATTTCTATCTCTTGCGCCGGCTTTTCTTCAACGTCTATATTTTCAATAATCTCTTGCGCTTTCCAGATTTTTATTTCATCCGATTCGATTAATTTTTCGACTACTGTTTCAAATATTTCAGGGAGAGCTCCGGCGGCTTTTACTACGCTGCGGGCGTGTAAACTCATGTGCCCGCGCTGTATCCCCTCTGTCACTAAAGCCCGCAGAGCAGACATATTTTGCGCCAGTCCTACAGCGCCTAAAACTTCCGCCAGTTCCTTTGCCGATTCAATATTCATTATTCGATGGGCAATGGGCACAGTGGGATTGCTTTGCAGCGGACCGCCAACCGTCCCGATGCGCATCGGGATTTTTATACTGCCTGTCAAATCGCCGTTTTCATTTTTGCCCCAGGTGGTTAAAGAGGTATACGATTTCCCTCTTGCCGCATAAGCATGAGCTGCCGCTTCAACAGCCCGCCAATCATTGCCTGTAGCAATCACTACCGGGTCAATTCCATTCATAATACCTTTATTATGAGTTGCGGCGCGGTAGGGATCAGCCGCTGCAAACTCATACGCCAGGATAATTCCATCCCGCACATCTTCGCCGGAATAGCCTTTGCCTTCTAATAGTTTCACCGGCACAATGCAGCGCGCCCGGACTAATGAGCGGTCCGCAAGATTGGACAGAATCCTTAAAAATACTTTTCCATTGCTGATTTTTTCTATTAATGAAGCTACGCCCTCGCACATACTGTTAACCAAATTTGCGCCCATGGCATTTTTCGTATCCACTAAAAGATGAACAATCACCATATCTCCATGATGCGACGAAGAAGGTATGACGCGCACTTGCACATCCTTAGCGCCGCCGCCGCGAGCCGCCATTTTGGGATGCAGGCTGTTTGCAAGATTAATAATCTCTTCTTTATTCTCTAATATGGCATGCTTTGTTTTTGCAGTGTTAGTTATGCCCACAATCTGTATTTGACCGATAAGAATCGACTCTTTACATTCACTTGTAAAACCGCCCGCTTCACGAACTATTTTAGCCGCAGAGCTGACCCCCGCAATAATTGACGGTTCCTCAACTGCCATTGGCACAACATAATCTTTTCCATTGATTAAGAAATTAAGTCCCAGTCCTACCGGCAAGCCAAAAACACCGATAACATTTTCAACCATTTTATCCGAATCTTCGGATTGCATCAGGCTGCCGCCTTTTCTTAATTTATTATAATCTTGTTCAGTTAAATATTTTTTTTGATAAAGAACCCTTAAACGTTCCTGAATGGAATATTTATAAAAACCGGGAATACGCGAACTCGCCATAGTTTTGTTCCTTTAATTAAAATAATTGGCAATTACAAATAAATATTTAATAGAACGCGGATAACGCGGATAGCACAGATTTTCGCGGATTAATTTTAAATCAATAAAACTCATAAGTAGTGTCTGAACGAAAAAGCGCTTTTTCATTCAGGCGATAAGTACATAAAAATCAGTGTATATCCGTATTATCTGCGTAATCCGTGTTCTATTAAAAATTAACACTTTGATATTTGTTTTGTTTTTTATGATAAAAAAACACATGGATTTTTGAATTAAGACGCCGGCATAATCATTTTAAACAAACGCCGGCAGGGGCGGGTTTTATATCCAATGCTTTAAAACCCTCGGTTTCGACCGCTTGTGCAATTGTTTTAATTTTATCCGCTGATTCGGTAAAAGCGATTCCAATATCGCCGCCTCCGGCGCCTGACGGTTTGTAAACAGCGCCCAGACTTTCAACAATAGAAGCTAATCTTTGATGCGCCGGCGAAATGATCGGCATGCCGCTTTTTTCACCCAATTGAGCCATAGTTTGGTGAAAAGCCTTTACATCATCCAAAAAAGTTTTTGAATCTCTATTTTTATAAGCCGCACAGCCTGAACGCGAAAGCTCTTTAAGCCTATCCATTAAATCATTATAAACAGACGGCTGTGAATTCTTTAATTGATCGACGCCGCCGACCATTTTCCGCGTCGAAGCCGACCTGCCGGACCAGATGGGTATAATGAATAAATCCCGCCAAACTTCCACCGGCTGCGGTATTTTTTGTTCAATCATTTTATCTAAAGTCATTTCATAAATAAGCGCGCCGCCGTAAACGCTGGAGGCAATATCAATGCCGCTGCCAATATTGCCCTGCGCTTTGTGATGCGCGGTCAGTGCCAGACGAAACACATCCGCCTTTTGTTCAGAGTTAGACACAGGTATTCCCGCAGCCTTGAATAATGCCCGGATTAAGGCGGCGGTTATAGCGGCGCTTGACCCAAAACCGAACTTACTTTTCAGCTCTTCAGAATAAAAAGCGTCTGTATTAAGTATTATATTAAGCGGAGGTAATTCAGCCTTTTTTCTATCAATAAAGCGCCAGGTCGATTCGAAAATCGTTTTAAAAATATGCAGCCTTTTAAAAGTTATCCGATCCATATTCGGATCAAAGCGAAGTTTGCCGCCGCTTATCATTATAAAAGGCTGTTCTTCTATATCCAACGAAGGCGCTGCAACCGAAAACTCATTCCGGTTATTTTGCGTAACAAACGCTTCCGCATAACGGTCGACTGCGCAAACCAATGCCGGAGCGCCCTCTAACACGGCATACTCGCCTAATAAAATCATTTTGCCTGGAGCCTGCGCTGTTATCAACGATTATCCCCTATTAATTCCGCCCCATTACCTAATGAGGTGTGAATAACCTTTTGCACGCCCCGTATGTGTTCTAACTCGTTGGCGATTTTCTCGACGTCTTCCGGCTGACAGATTGCTTTTACCTGCGGTCCGGCGTCAATCGTAAAATAAACAGGGCAGCCCTGCCCGCGCAGGAATTTTATATGGCGCATCACTTCAACCGTGACCGCGTTCCAATAGAGCAAACCCGGTCTGCTGGAAAGCGCCAATGCGTGCATTTTTAAACAATTATATTCGCTCAATTCACCTAACTTCTGAAAATCACGTTTTTTAATAGCGTCGCGCATTTCCTTTAAATCGTCAAAAGATGTTTTGAGCCAGTTTTGATAATAAGGCGATGTATCTTTAGAAAGCGTCATTCCGTCCGTTGAACCTGTTTTCTTTTTATCCTGCGAAGTAACGGCGATCAGAACGCGCAAATCCCAATAATCTTTAGCGGCTATTTGGCAGGCAAGGGCGTCGCTGCCATCGTCTTTTTTCCCCATCTTCATTTCCACGAATCCGCCGAAAACAGAGCGGGCTGCCGAACCGGATCCGCGCCGCGCTAATACAGACAGCTCGCCAGGCGATAAATCAAGTCCCGCCGCAGATGAAGCGGCTAAGGCTAAAGCGGCAAAGGCGGAAGCGGATGAAGCCAGACCCGCGGCTGTGGGAAAATTATTTATACTGTTAACTTCAGCGTGTAAACTCAAATCAGCCTTGCGGCGGATGATATTTAAAAACGAACTTACCCTTTTCGTTTCTCTTTCATCAGCCGGTTTTTTGTTTAATATTAAATAATCGCTTTTTAGATTTTTTATGAATTCCACGGTGGTAATAGTATGCAGACTGTCAAGCGTAAGGGATATTGATCCGACAGCCGGTAGATTTAACAGGGCGCTTCGTTTTCCCCAATACTTAATCAAAGCGATATTGGAATGTGCTTTTGCTTTTGCTTTCATTGACCTATCATAAAAGTGAAAGTGAAATAGATACTGGATACTGGATTTTAAATTTAAGTGGATTTGATGTTTAATACTAATTTTTTTTAAGCCTGCAGGAAATTCTTTTTATGATGGGAGATTATTCATTGTTACATTAATTGAACCCTTTTCATTTATTTAGTAAAGAAATTTAAATTGAATACGAAGATTACACATTGTGAGGTGTAAATTATTTTGGGGTGATTTTTGGAATCATTCTGCTTGATTATGAGTTATTAGGGCATAGTAGTTCAAAAACTACAGAGAGTTATACATATATATCGAAAAGAGCAATTGGGAAAATAAAGAATCCTATTGATGATTTATTTGATTAAAATAAGAATAAACTGTATAGTGTGGATAAAGGCATTGTTTATATCCTGCTAATATGGAATGATAAGAACAATGAGTTTATACAATCGTTAGGCTTCATGCAGTGAGAGTGCTACAGCAAAGAAACAGAAACTGTTAAGGTACAAAGCTAAGAAAGTACCATTTACCGGAAGGCGTAACACTTTTATTCATATCTCAGACACTCAATGGGTTTTAACATGGATGCTTTATAGGCAGGCCAGTATCCGAAGATCAAACCTACAGCCGTACGAAACAGCAAGCCGATAACCGCCCAATCGATTGGGATAGAAACAGCAAAGTCGGTAAACACGCTTAACAAATTACCAAGCCCGAAGCCGATTAGTACGCCGATTGCCCCGCCTATATTACTTAAAATAATTGCTTCCAATAAAAACTGACCTAAAATATTTTTCCTTTTAGCGCCAATTGATTTCCTGATACCAATTTCCCTGGTGCGTTCTGTTACCGATACGAGCATGATATTCATAATACCGATACCGGCGACAATCAGGGCAATAATACCGATAACAAAGGCTCCTGCTTTAACTCCGGCTGTGGTTTGGTTAAATGTTTTAATCTGACTATCATTAGTAAAGATAGTGAAATCGTCTTCCTCGTGGGGTTTAAGCCCGCGTTCTCTGCGCATCACAGCGCGGGTTTCCGCTAAAGCATCCTTTACAACCTCTGTTGAAATTGCCCTTACGGTAATATTGACCGAGCGGTCTCTGCCGCCTGCGTATTTCATGCCGTAAACCTGTTGAAATTTGGTGATGGGCGTCAGTAAATAATTATCGTAGTTTCCACCCAGCGCCGATTTTTTTTCTTCAAATACGCCGACCACGATAAATTTTCGACCGTCCACTTTTATTGTTTTTTGTAACGGATCAATCCAGGGAAACAATTTTTGAGCGATTGCCTGCCCAATAACCGCAACATTACGACCGACGTTAACATCTTCATAAGAAATATTCCTGCCGTGTCCTATATAATGCGTGTTGTTCGGCGGGTATTCAGGAGTGCCGCCGCAGATAGTAATATTAGCGTTTGTTGAAATATCACGGTATTTTACCACATGTCCAAAGTCCCATAATTCCGAACCTACCAAATCCACGGTTTTTACTTTATCTCTAATAGCATTGGCGTGTTCCACAGTGGTGGGACGCCGCTTCCTTATCTTACGCCTTTCTTCTTCACTTGTCGGGCCGGCTGCCGCCCATTTTTGCACCTGAAATGTAGTTGATCCCAAAACGCTTAACTCGCCTTCAATTGTATTTTGTATTACTGATATGCCGGTCATTACCGCAATAATCGAGGCTACTCCAGCTATAATGCCTACCAAAGTTAAAAAAGAGCGCAGCTTATGACTCTTAATTGCAGTCATTGCCATTTTAAATATTTCCAGGAAACTCATGTTTTTACCTTCTTTTATTACTATTAAGACCTTGCTACCCACAAAGTGGTCACTATGTGAAAAGACACTAAGCCGCTAAGTAGGAAATGATTCATCCAATGCATTCTTTCAAAATGATTTGAAAATTCAGAACTCTTTACTAATATCTTAGAATTTTTGTTTCCATATCATGATTTACTTCTTCAATAGCCTTTTTGGTGTCTTCGTGCCTTGGTGGCGAATTATTTTTTATTCATAACGCAGCGCCTCTATCGGATTTAAACGCGAAGCCCGAAAGGCTGGAATTAATCCGGATACTACTCCCGTCAAAATAGAAATTATTAAAGCTATCAAAACAATAGGTACTGAAACGCTTGCCAGCATAACAAATTTATTAATCAGCGCCGCCACGCCAAATGAAATTATTACGCCGATTATACCGCCAATCAGACAAATCGTGGAAGATTCAAATAAAAATTGCGTTAAGATAACCCTTCTTTTAGCCCCGATTGCTTTACGGATGCCAATTTCCCGCGTTCTTTCCGTTACCGAAACAAACATAATATTCATAACGCCGATCCCGCCGACAAAGAGAGATATTCCGGTAATAATCAAACCAATTAATACGACTACTCCCATAACATTATTATAAACATCGATCAAAGTATCCATTGTGTTGATCGAAAAATTATCCTTCTCTGTAGGTTTAAGCTTGCGGATTTTACGCATCTCTCCAATTAAATCATATTTGAAATCAGCCATAGCTGCTTGGCTTGGGGCTTTCACTGCAAAAGTATAACCACGGTTCTGATTACCAAAATTTTTTATAAGTGTTGATATAGGGATAAAAATCTGGTTATCAAAATTAGGCCCGCCAAAAAACCCGGCGCTGCCCTGTTTTTCCATCACTCCCACAATGCGAAATTTATACCAGCCGATTTTTATCTCTTTATTAACAGGATCTACATTCTTAAAGAGACGATCCTTAATTTCCTGCCCGATAACACAAACCCTCTTTTTAAATTGCACATCAATTGGTATCAGATATCTGCCTGATTCCGGAAAGCCATCGGTCACAATGATATGTTTATCAGTGGTGCCGATTATTGTTACCTGCTCAAGAACCGTAGATTGATATTTAACGTTTTTTCTGGTATCGGTAGTTGGGTTAATTGCTCCGACGTTTTTTAAGCGGCTTTCCAGTTTCTCACTATCTTTATAAGTTAAATTTGGACGGTTGCGGAAATTAAAGAAATTTCCAGTAAAAATCCAGGGTATTCTGGACACATACAGCACATCCGAACCGATTGCTGAAATACTTTCCTTGAAATTATTGGCTAAACCGTTGGCTGCGGTCATAGTGGTAACAACAGCCATAATGCCGATAATGACGCCAAGCGTAGTTAATATTCCTTTTGTTCTATTTGCTTTTATGGCATTAAAGGCAATTCTTAAAGCCTCGATATTTTCATGTATTGTTTTCATTTTACCAACCGCCTTTGAGCAAAGATACGTTACAAAAAGAAACTATGTTCTTGTATAGTCCCGATGGTCGGGAAAAGTTAAACTGAAATAGATACTTGATTCTGGATACTGGTCGAATCGCAACGTAGATTCCGGCTTGTCGGAAATACTGGATAAAGAAACTTGA
>JAUXGF010000083.1 GCA_030622395.1 Calditrichaceae bacterium | reverse complement strand
GGGACTAAAGAATTATTCTGCTTAACATTGGTGAACCATATTGAATTTTTATTAAAATCCTCGCTATGCTTTGATACACAAGGGATTACAGGATCGGGTAATAATTTTCTTAACAATTTTTCACGAATTTAACTCATAAGGGACTAATTCCTAATTCCTACTTCCCACCTTAACCCTATCCATCCTGTCACCGAATCACAGTGCCAATTCGGTCAAAACGGATTTTCTTAAAGAATTTGCTCCACGGTACATTAGAATTCCATGAAAAATAAATTATTAAAGCCTGACCAACGATATGATCGTAACTAACGAAACCCCAGTAGCGGCTGTCGGCGCTGTTATCACGGTTATCGCCCATCACCCAAAAGGAATTTTCCGGCACGGTCAGAGGCCCGTAATTATCGCGGCTTCCTAAATGCATATAAGTAGGAGACAGAAAGCGCCCTTGATTTCGCTTATAGATATAGGGATCAGCATATTTAGAAAAAGGCGGGGTAGGAAATTTTTTTCTATCGACAAAGACTTGCTTATCAACGATATTGACTTTTTGTCCGCCTTTGGCAATACAGCGCTTAATATAATCCAGGCTTGTATCTTTGGGATAGCGGAAGATCACCACATCATAAGGCTGCGGATCGCGCAAGACGGGAAAACGAAACCATGGCACATCAAAACCGATATCGGTATAAGGGACGCCGATCCAATCCGGAGTGCGCATGCCGTAATTGAATTTATTTACTAATAAAAAATCGCCAACCAAAAGTGTGTCTTCCATTGACGATGTTGGGATTGTGTAAGCCTGAATAATAAATTGTCGAATAATTAAAGCCGCAATTAAAGCGGCGAATAGACCTTCCGTAAAATCATTAAACCGTTTTTTAGGTTTAACCGCGGGTTTGCTCAATTTTCCTCTCCTTCCAAATCTCTTTTGATCTATAAATTGACGATCTACGATCTTTTACTTCTTCAATCTCAAATCTTCTCCGCAGGAGTCCTGTGGACAATCACTAATCGTACTTTCCCTCGTATCAGAGTTAAAAGCGTAGCGGTCTCTGATACGTGACGACATTGCCTGAAATGCGCCTGCCTGCCGGAATAATTTTCCTCACGTGTGTATCAGAGACCGCTTTGCTTAACTCTGATACAAGAAAAAATTTTTCGATCTTTTACTTCTTCAATCATCAATCGTCAATCCAAAATCGTACATCTCTTTTTATTTTTCTTTTTCCATAGAAAGCATCGCTAAAAAAGCCTCTTGCGGGATATCAACCCGTCCGACCTGCTTCATACGCTTCTTGCCTTCTTTTTGTTTCTCTAACAGTTTTCGTTTTCTGGTTATGTCGCCGCCGTAACATTTAGCCGTAACATTTTTACGCAGCGCTTTAACTGTTTGCCTGGAGATAATTTTACTCCCGACAGCAGCCTGAATAATCACTTCAAACATCTGCCGCGGAATAAGTTTTTTCAATTGCCTGCAAAGCCGCTGCCCCATCTCGTATGCCTTGTCTGTATGAACAATTGTTGAAAGGGCGTCCAGCGGTTCGCCGTTAATTAAAATATCCAGTTTAACCAGCCTGCCTTGTTTGTATTCATCAAAATCATAATCAAATGAAGCGTATCCCCGCGTATGGGATTTTAATTTATCATAAAAATCAAAAATAACTTCGGACAGCGGAAACAAGAACTGCATATCCGCCCTGCTTGGATCGATGTAAGATGTTGTTTTAAATACCGCCCGTTTTTCCCTGCTCAGTTTCATAATATTGCCGATGTATTCGGGAGGCGTAATGATCTGGGCAAAAATATACGGTTCTTCGATATACTCAATTATACCGGGGTCGGGCATATCCGTGGGATTGTCAATATTAACCACCTGCCCATTAGTCAAATGTACGCGGAAAACTACATTAGGCACAGTATTAATAATTGTAAGATCGTATTCTCTTTGCAGGCGTTCCTGTACAATTTCCATGTGCAGCAATCCTAAAAATCCACAGCGGAAGCCAAAGCCCAATGCCTTAGAAGTTTCCGGCTCAAACGCTAATGCAGAATCGTTTAAGGCTAATTTATTCAGCGCTTCCCTCAAATCTTCGAAATCTTCTGTGATTACAGGATAGATACCCGAAAAAACCATCGGCTTAACCTCCCTGTATCCCGCAAGAGGTTCGTCCGCCCCGTTTTTAGCGTGTGTAACCGTATCGCCGACTTTTGTATCATTAACATTTTTTGCGCCTGATATTAGATAACCGACCTCGCCTGTCTTTAGTTCTTTAACAGGTTCTTTAGTTAATTTCAAAATGCCGACTTCATCCGCATTAAATTTATGCCCTGTACTGAAAAACATAATCTGATCATTAGTTCGCAGCGTGCCGTTGAAAATGCGGATAAAACTTATAGCGCCGCGGTAGCTGTCAAAAACAGAATCAAATATCAAAGCCTGTAATTTGCCGTTAGGATTGCCTTTTGGGTGCGGGATAGAATTTACGATAGCTTCAAGAATTTCATCAACGCCCTGTCCGGTTTTAGCGCTGGCTAAAAGGATCTCTTTTTCATCACAGCCTATAAGTTCAACAATTTGATTTTTTACAACGTCAACCTGGGCGCTTGGTAAATCTATCTTATTAATTACGGGAATAATGTCTAAATCATTTTCAATGGCAAGATATAAATTACTGATTGTCTGAGCTTCAATTCCCTGGGCGGCGTCTATAATTAATAAGGCGCCTTCACAAGCCGCTAAACTTCTGGAAACCTCATAGCTGAAATCCACATGCCCCGGAGTATCAATAAGATTAAGAATATAAGTATTTTTGTCTTTTGCTTCATATTCCATCCTTATGGCATGCGATTTAATTGTAATGCCGCGTTCGCGTTCCAGGTCCATATCATCAAGCACCTGTTCTTTTAGATCGCGCTGGGAAATCGTGTTAGTGCGCTCTAAAAGACGGTCAGCTAATGTGGATTTACCGTGATCTATATGAGCGATAATACAAAAATTTCTGATATACTCCTGAAACATTCATCCTCTTATCATGTTATTAATTAAAACTTATAAAATTAATCAAAGAGTATATGAAAAGCAATAATTGCCTTGATATTATTATAGAACCTCTTTGGCGGGAGTATGTATCAGAGACCGCTTCGCTTAACTCTGATACAAGAACGTCCCGACCTGTCGCATAACCGTCAACAACTTGTGACTTTTTGAATTGCCATCCCGATGCATCGGGAAAACGTTTTCCGCCCGAAAATTAGGCATTATATATTTTCTCAAAAAAACCTTGCATTTTAAAGTCAATTTATTTATGCTGTTAATTAATATTTGATTTAAAATATATTATTGACTGAACGGCGCCCGTAAGGGATAATAGGGAAAACAGTGAAAATCTGTTGCAGCCCCGCTACTGTAAAGGGCTACGAAAGCCGCGGCTGATTTCAAATTAAGGAAATCAGTATGCCACTGTCCTGATATGAATCGGGATGGGAAGGCGCGGTTAGTAGGTTTGACGCCCTAAGCCAGGAGACCTTCCGTTTGGTTATGTTATTAAACCAGTAGAACCTTCGAGGGCAAGGTTAGGTTAAGCGTGATAATTAAACCCTAACTTTCTTTATTGAAGGTTAGGGTTTTTTTATTTTTAAAAAGATTTTAATTATGAAATATAAAATTAGACATATCTTATTTTCCGCGCTGCTTGTTAATATGATAAGCGTAACTCTTTGGGCGCAGTCAACTATTAAAATTTACGGCACAGTAATAGACAGCAAAAACAGTTCATCTCTTTTTGGCGCAGATATTAGTGTTGAGGGAACGGGAAGCGGCGCTTCGACTGACGAAAGAGGCCGCTATCAGTTAGAGAACTTGTTGACCGGCGTATATGATATTAAGGTCAGTTACACCGGCTATAAAAGTCAAACAATTACGGACGTCAAGGTTTTGCACGATCAGCCTGTGCAATTGAACTTTCAATTAGAACAAATAATTTACCCGCTGAATGAAATAATTGTGTCGGCTGACCGCCATAAAGAACATCCTTCCGCCAATATACATTCCATTACAAGCGAAGATATTGAGCATTCTAATTTTCAATCTGTCGGGGAAGTTTTGGATCAGGTTCCGGGCATTGAAATACAAAGCGCCGGCGGGGCGGGCAGCGCAAAAAAAATATCCATCCGCGGCTGCCAGACAAACCAGGTGTTAGTGCTTCTCGACGGCGTTCCGCTTAATGATGAGTTAAGCGGCGACGTAGATCTCTCGCAAATACCTGTAAATATTATCGAAAAGATAGAAGTGCATAAAGGTGGGAATTCCCCCCTGTTTGGCAGCGGCGCAATTGGCGGAGTTGTTAATATCATTACGCGGAGCAATTTTAAGAACGAGCTTAAATTAAACAACGCTTACGGCTCATTTAACCTTTTTAATATTGAACCCGCCTGGTCAGGGAACTTTAAAAATTTTAACTTTTTACTCTCATTTAATTACACAGAAAGTAAAAACGATTTTCCATACACGTATAAAAACACATCCGGCGATACAGTTAGCGCAAGTAGAATTAATAGTGATTTAACCTCGAGTAATTTTTTTGGGCGGGTTAATTATCAGCGGCAGGCGCACTCTTTTGCCCTGCAAGCGCAGCACATGCAATCGGAACGGGGAATTCCAGGACAAACTGATCGCTTAATGGCTTATGCGCGGGTAAATAACACTCGGTATATCATAGGAACATCATATAAAGGGAGTTTTAAAAAATCTATTATAACTTTAGATTTTCGTTATTTGCAATCCTTTACGAAAAATTCCAACCTGTACCCCCCGGATACCGAGTTGCGTTTTCGAGGCTATATAACATATCATTATGAATATACCATAAAAAACCTGATTGCCCGTTTTAATGTTGAATATATGCCTGCGGATTGGCTGCGTATGACTATGGGTTACATAGGACGCCGGCTAAATTATAAGGATGATAATTTTGAACCGACAAATAACCCGCCGATTAGTGAAGCGAACGATCTCTCGCACGGATTTTTTATCCACCAGGAATGGAAGGCTGAGTTTCCCGGTTGGTTCGCTCAAATCGTATTTTCCCCTGTTATCCGTTACGACCAGATGAATATGGATAGCGATGAGCAGAAACGATTTGAACATCAATGGAGCCCGGGGGCAGGATTGTTTTTATCAGCGGGAAATATTTATAAATTATATCTTAAAGCGAATATTTCGCGGTCGTTTCGTGCGCCTACATTTGCCGATTTGTTTTATCAGGACGTCCGTGTCCGTATTGAAGGTAAGCCCAATCTGCTTCCGGAAAAAAGCGTCAATATGGATATTGGTTTGGGCTGCCAATTTTCAGCATGGGGTAAATTAGCCGCCGAAATTACGCATTTTAAGTACACTATCGAAGATTTAATTGTCTGGAAAGTAGGAAGTTTTAAGGTTTTCAGGCCTTCTAATACCGACGCCGAAATCAGCGGTCAGGAATATGCACTTGAGTTTCGCACTCCCAAAGATTTTGTGGTTCTAAACTTAGGCTATACCAACCTGCAGCCGTTAACTAAGAGCTCTCATAAAACTACAAATAACAAAATAATTCCCTATCGTCCACAGTCGTCTTTTAAAGCAGGGTTCAATATCAATTATAAAAGGTGGCTGTTGGCGTTGAACTATAGAAATGTTGGGAAACGCTTTGTTAATGAAGCCAATAAGGCTGAAATGCCGCCTTACTGGGTTTGGGATATGAATCTTTCGTGTACAAGATTTTTTCGCCCGCTTGAAGTTATCTGTAAATTTTCTGTTTTCAATCTTATGAATGAAAAATATGAAATAATAAGAGATTATCCTTTGCCGCCGCGTGAATGGCGGCTGGGATTAACTTTAACATATTAATAAAACCAAATTAAGGAGGTTGTAATGAACAAATCAGTACAGGCAAGAATTCTATATGTAATTTTTGCATTTCTAATCATGACTTTTTCATCGCTGTTGGCGCAGGACATTCCCCGTACGCTTTATGCTTTGAACGGCTCGGCAGAAACACTTTCTAAAATGAACATGGATACAGGAGAAATCACTGCTAACATCATTAATACCGGTCAGGTACCTAATCAAATTATTACTTTTAATGACACGCTCTATTTGGTAAATTCGGAGAGTGATAATGTGATGGTTATTGATCCGCACAACGACGGGCAGGTTGCCAAAACTATTGGTTTGGATGCAGGGAATAACCCCTGGTCTATCGCTTTTGTGAAAAAAAATAAAGCTTATGTAACCAATTTAATAGCCCACACCGTTTCCGTAATAGACATAAAAATGGGAACTGTTCTAAAAAACATCGCCGTTGGAACAGGACCGGAAGGAATACTGGTTGTAGATAACAGGGCATATATTGCCAATACCGGATATGGGCAGACTTTGGAGCAGTCTACTGTTTCCGTAATCGACGCCTTAGCAGATACTGTAATGCATACAATTAATGTTCCTACCAACGCCCAGGATCTGGCTCTTGCTCCTGACGGCAAGCTTCATGTTGTATGCACAGGTAACTATATTGATCTTTTTGGTAAAATTGCAGTCATAGATATTAATGCTTCTACGCCGGTAGTAACAGATACCATTGAGATAGGCGGCAGCCCCGGAGATATTCAGATTACGGATTCCGGCATTGGATATTGTGTGGCTTGGGGCAATGGAACCAACGGTTTTCTTTATTCATACAATACTTCAACCAATGCTATTATTCATGGAAGCGATAATCCTATACTGATTGGTCCCAACGTATCACAATTATTATATGACAGTAAGGAAGACGTCCTCTGGATTCCCTATATGACAGAATGGGCAGGCGATGGTTTTGTCCAAAAATTTGATGTGGAAACAGATTCTGTAACTTGGGTTTCCGGGGTGATAGGAAACGGAACCATTGCCATAGCAATTTTAGAGCCGATTACGACCGGCATTAATGATCAGAATCAAACAATTTATCCTGATAGATTCGCATTAAATCAGAACTATCCAAATCCTTTTAATCCACAGACGTCTATCAGTTATATCATCCCACCAGGGCTGGATATCAGCCAGGTGGAATTAACAGTTTATAATGCACTGGGACAGAAGGTGCGGACTCTGGTTAACGAGCAGCAGAAGGCAGGAACCTATACGATAGGTTTTAACGCATTAGAACTTGCAAGCGGAATCTATTTTTACAAACTGAAAGCAGGGAATTTAACACAAATCCGGCGGATGGTTTTAATCCGTTAATATTATATGAAAAAATATTTCACCTTTACTCTATTTATTTTGGCGGTTATCGTCTGCGGGTATTTTTTAATAGGACCGCCGCTGCCCCCAAAAGCCGCAGAAAACAGTTCCGCCAATTATACTTACAAACGCATTGTTTCCCTTTCGCCCAGTACAACCGAAACTTTATTTGCGCTTGGGCTGGGCGAAAAAGTTGTCGGCGTCACCAGTTTTTGTAATTATCCGCCCGAAGTAAAAGGAAAGGCCAGGGTCGGCGGGTATTTCAATCCAAATTACGAAGCTATGGCAGCCTTAGAACCGGACCTTGTTATTATTTTGCCTGAACAGGAAAACGTTAAAAACTTTCTTGATGAGCTGGGGCTGAAACATCTGACTGTAAACAACAAAACGATTCCTGATATTCTTTCGGCTATTAAAACTATTGGGAAAGAATGCGACGTTGAAAAGAGGGCGAATGAATTGATTGCAACAATCAATTCACGAATAATAAAAATTCAGGAAAAAACAATAAATCTGCCCCGTCCAGCCGTACTCATTTCAATAGGACGCACAATGGGTTCGGGTTCGCTTAAAGATGTTTACATTGCCGGAAAAAATACTTATTATGATGAATTAATAAATTATGCCGGCGGCAGAAATGCTTATGAGAATGAAAAAATAGCTTATCCTATGCTTTCCGCAGAGGGGATTATCCATATCGATCCTGAAATTATTATCGATATGGTCGCTGACCTCAATTCAAAAGTATTAACCGAATCAATGGTGCGCCAGGAGTGGCAAAGTGTTTCTTCTGTAAACGCCCTAAAAAACAATCGATTGTTCGTGTTTAGCAGTGACTATATAGTAATCCCGGGTCCAAGATTTATTTTGCTGCTGGAAGATATAGCGCGTGCAGTTCACCCGGAAATTAAATGGGATGATTAATGAAAGCGCCTTTATTCGAAATTAAAGATTTATCTTTATCAATAAGTAAAAACGAAATTCTAAGTTTAGTATCGCTGAATATTTATGAAGGTGAATACCTTTCCATTATCGGTCCCAACGGTGCGGGTAAAACCACCCTTCTTAAATGTCTAATGCGCATTATTACAACAATACAGGGCACAATTCTTCTCAAAGGTATTCCCATTAAAAAGCTCAGCCAAAAAGAAATCGCCAGGCATATAAGTTATGTTCCTCAAAGCGACGGACGTTTTTTTCCTTTTACAGTAGAGGAATTTGTAATGATGGGGCGTTATCCCCATCTGAGTCCTTTTACATCAATTAGTTCCAAAGATAAAACTGCCGTGTTTGACGCTCTTAGCCTCACAAACACAAGATGCTTTGCAGAACGGCAAATGGATACCCTTAGCGGCGGTGAAAAGCAGGCTGTATTTATCGCTGCTGCTTTAGCCCAGGGTTCTAAAATCTTGCTTTTAGATGAACCAACAACATTCTTAGACCCTAAACATGAAACCGATATTTACAAAATTCTCAAACGAATTAATCGAGAATTTAACAGAACAATCGTTTCTGTTACTCACGATATTAACAGCGCCGTATTACAGGGCGATAGAATTGCTATTCTAAAAAATGGAAAGATTATTTTTTGCGG
>JAUXGF010000390.1 GCA_030622395.1 Calditrichaceae bacterium | reverse complement strand
GTTTGGCGGTTAACAGGAGAAAACAATGTTTTTGTTAGTCTTGAAAAATGCTATAATCACTATATAAATAATTTCTTTGAAAATGCGGAGATACCAAAACTGCGTCCCAATAGAAAATACAGAGTGGATATTCATTCCTGTGCAGAAAGCATTAATTGTTTAAGTGAATTATCGAAAACTTTTCCGCAAGGAATAAAAATTGCTGAAAATGTTGCTAAGTGGACAATTGAAAATTTACAAGACGAAAGCGGATATTTCTATTACGGTTTTTTAAAAAGTCGATTTACCCGCAAACCCTTTCTATCAAAAATTGCATATTTACGTTGGGGACAATCATGGATGTTAAAAGCGCTAAGCAATTTATTATTGTATAAACAATAAATAATATTTTAATCAAAAGTGTTATGTGTAAAAGCAGAAATCATTTTTTATCTTTATTATATATGGGCAGGTGTTATGACGTTTAATAATTTTTTTGAAAAATATTTCAAACATACTTTAATTTGTTTTTTGATTTTTTTATCAGCCTCAAAATCACATTCGCAATCGAATTATCTTACACTCCATCAAGAAGCTCTGGTAGTAGATTTGCATAATGACGCTATTTGCCGCTGCTTTAAAGGTCAAAATATTGAACGATTCAGCAGGCGCGGGCATGTCGATTTGGTCAGGCTAAAGCAGGGCGGAGTTGATGTGCAGTTTTTTGCTCTTTGGCCCGACCCGCGTAAATATATGCCTGACGGGATGTTTAAACATACAACGGCTATGCTCGATACGCTGCATCAAATTGCCACACGGAATCCGGATAAAATTAAAATTGTTAAAAATCCTGATCAAATCAGGCAAATTGTAAAGCAGGGCAAAATTGCAGCTTGTATAGGTATTGAAGGCGGCACAGCCATTGAAAACAGTTTAACAAAACTGGATTATTTTTATAGACGCGGAGTGCGCTATTTAGGCTTAACCTGGAATGATAGTCCGGATTGGGCAAGCTCGGCAAAAGACGAATCAAAATTATACCGGCAAGGACACAGAGGATTGACGGATTTCGGAAAACAAGTTGTCCGGCGGATGAATGAGCTGAGCATGATGATTGACCTTTCACATGCCGGCGAGCAGACTTTTTACGACGTCCTTGAAATAACAACCAAGCCGGTCATAGCTTCACATTCTTGTGTTTACAGCATTTGTCCGCATTACCGCAATCTGAAAGACAAGCAGATTCGCGCGCTGGCAAAAAACGGCGGGGCGGTCTTTATCAATTTTTACCCCGGTTTTTTAGTAAAAGGTTTTGAAAGAATTTATCAGCGGGCTCGTAAACGCGCCACCGCTATTGAGGATTCTTTACAAAGCAATCAAATAAACGAACCTTTTGACCGCTCCGCCTTTATCCATCAATTTATTGATCCTATTTATCCGAAAGTCAGCGCTATAGTTGATCATATTGATTATGTGGTTAAACTGGTGGGTGATGATTATGTTGGATTGGGTTCTGATTTTGACGGGATTATGCTTACGCCGGCCGGTTTGCATGATGTATCAAAAATGCCTGCTATAACGAGGGAATTGGTAAAACGCGGCTACAGCGAAGATTCTATCAAAAAGATTTTAGGCGGCAATTTTATGCGGATATTTTCTAAACAATTTCCAAAACCTACAAAATAACGGTAAAAACAAACCGGATTATTAGTCCACAAATATTCAAATATATATGTAGAGACGAGGCGCTGCCTCGTCTTTTTAATACACATATTTCCAAACACGCCTAAAAAAACAAATAATACCCCGATGTTTTTTAGATGTATGGGAAATATTAAACATAGAGACGAGGCATTGCCTCGTCTCTTCAATATCCTATCAATGTTTTACATATTTTCTACAATCGCTTTTCCAAATTCGGAACATTTTACTTTATGCGCGCCATCCATTAAACGGGCAAAATCGTAAGTAACAATCTTTTTAGCTATGGTATTTTCAATGCCTTTAACAATTAAATCAGCCGCTTCCTGCCAGCCCATATATTCCAGCATTAAAACTCCGGAAAGGATCAGCGAGCCGGGATTCACCTGATCTAAGTTAGCGTATTTAGGCGCTGTGCCGTGAGTGGCTTCAAAAATCGCATGACCGGTGATATAATTGATATTTGCCCCGGGCGCAATACCGATGCCGCCAACTTGAGCAGCCAGAGCGTCGGACACATAATCGCCGTTTAAGTTCATTGTGGCAATCACATCAAACTCGTTAGCGCGGGTTAATACTTGCTGCAAAGTTATATCGGCAATAGCGTCTTTAATCATCAGTTTGTTTTTATATTGACCGTTCCCGTGAGTAGGCGTTAATTTTAAAGTATCTTCCACTTCGGCGCGAAGAGCGGCTTTTTGCTCATCGGAAATCATATCGTATCCGGGTTCTATCATGCGGGCGTTTTCTTCTATGGTTAGATTGGACTTGGCGTCTTTGTTGCCAAGTATCCAGCTCTCGCGCTGCGTTACAATCTGATCGCGGTAAAATTCTTTAGCTGTTTCATAGCCCCAGTTTTTAAAAGCGCCTTCGGTAAATTTCATAATATTGCCCTTATGGACAAACGTTATCGATTTACGATTATGTTTCAGGGCGTATTCAATAGCCGCTTTTGTCAGGCGCGAGCTGCCTTCTTTGGAAATAGGTTTAATGCCGATGCCGGACGTCTCGGGGAAGCGGATTTTCTTTATTCCCATTTCCTTTTGCAAGAATTGTATTATCTTTTTAACTTCGTCCGTGCCTTCAGCCCATTCAATTCCGGCGTAAATATCCTCAGTATTCTCACGGAAAATAACCATGTCTACCTTTTCTGGATTTCTTACCGGAGAAGGAACTCCCTTAAAATATCTAACCGGACGCAGGCAAACATATAGATCTAACATCTGCCGCAAGGCAACATTTAAGGAACTGAACCCACCTCCAATTGGGGTGGTCAGCGGGCCTTTTATACCAACCACGTATTCTCTAAATGCCGTTATAGTATCATCCGGAAGCCAACTTCCGAATTTTTTAAAGGCTTTTTCTCCGGCGTAAACTTCAAACCATTCGATTTTACGCTTTCCATTGTAAGCTTTCTTTACCGCTTCATTAAAGACGTAATTAGCGGCGCGTGAGATATCCGGACCTGTGCCGTCGCCTTCAATAAAAGGAATTACAGGATTGTCAGGCACTTTTAGTTTATTGTTTTCAATAGTGATTGCCTGACCATCCGTCGGGATTTTTAAATCTTTAAACATTAATTTTTGCCTCCTTATCTAATTTTAGTTTTTATAAAATAAAAATAAGATAATAAATGCTTTTAATAAATACAATCAAATTTAAAGTATTTCAGTCAGACCGCAGATACGAGTTACAGGTGAAAGGCGTTGCAAAGATCGTCCCGAATAATAGGGGGTTGCGGTATTAGTAGGAATTAGGAATTAGGAATTGGGAACTTGGAATTTGGAATTACTCCCTTTTCTTGTATCAGAGTTAAGCGTAGCGGTCTCTGATACACACGAGGGAATTATTCCGGCAGGCGCGCGTAGGGGCGAAGCGTTTCAGGCGATGATATTGAAATAACAGATGT
>JAUXGF010000484.1 GCA_030622395.1 Calditrichaceae bacterium | reverse complement strand
TAATGAGGCTGAAACAAAACAAAAGTTGTCTACTTTTTTGACTAGAATAGTAAAAGAATTTAATCAAAATAAAAACGCCCGCGGTCGTTCGAGGATGATATCAACACGTAGTTTGGATTTCTATTACAATGATTTTGAATTTGAGCCACTTGATGATGAGATAAAGTTTTATGTGCATTTAAACAGAGGCGCAAATAAAATGAATGGCGATTTATGGAGTAACGCTGTTGGTGATTTTAAGCTTGCTTTAGAAATTAAGCCGGATAATGTAACAGTCAATAAATATATGGCTATGTCGTTAAATAAGTTGGGAAAATTTGCCGACGCCGTAAAACACCTTAAAATTTATGCTGAAGCCGAAAATACAGCCGAAAGTCTAACCTCCCTGGTAATGGCATATATTCATCTCGATGATTATAAAAATGCTGGTAAAATATGCGAGACTATAGAAAATCAATTTCGTGATTCTTTTATTAGTAAATTTGTAAAAGCGCAATTAGCCTACAGGCAGGGTAAAGGGTATAAAACTTTATTAGATAAAATCTATAAAAAAGATACTGAATGGCTGCAAAATAAAATAAAATCCGAATGGGAATTTAAAATTCCCGGATATCAAAAGCATCAGGATGATTTATGGAATGCCGCTACAGCCTCCCGCTATTTGGGATTTGATCGTCCTTTTGATTTAACCCGCCGCGCTTTTAACGAGGAAATACCTTCATATTTTAATTCTGAAAAAGGAACAATTCGCTTTGTGAAAGAAGAATTAGACCTCTGGGTTGAAATTATGAACAGATATAAAATTGATAATGAAGGTTATTCTACTCATGCAGACCGGTTACTTCCCGCCGAAAAGAAAAAAGCAACTGTAAAAAACAAAAAGAAATAGATTGCAGGCAAACCAGTAACCACTATTCAGTAATCGGTAATTGCGACAAGCCGTCCCGAAAGGTCGGGATACGCTACTCTTTCGATAAATATTCCCGCAAAAGCGGCCTGCCTGCCGCAGGCAGGGAATTACGATCCGCTCCAACAAGTAACGTTTTCATTAATTTACCCCGTTAATAATATTTTTGCGCATTTTCCACTTATACTAATTTTTTATTAACAGGGTGAATTTATTTACTATGTTCGTATTTTTTTTAACAAAATCCTTCTATGTTTATTATATTAGAGGGATTTTATATTTTAATGTTTTTTAACCAACGGCGCATAGTGAAAAAATTATTATTAATCAATCCATGGATATATGATTTTACCGCTTATGATTTATGGAGTAAGCCCTTAGGTCTTTTATATATAGCTTCTTTTTTAAGAATGTTTGAATTTGAAGTAAGTTTGATCGACTGTATGGACAGGCATGCGGCAGGCTCTAAAAAAATTAAAGTAAAAAAGTATGGCGTAGGCAGCTATCATCGTAAGATTATTGAAAAACCCGCAATTTTGCAGCATATTCCAAGGCATTATGCCCGATATGGCATAGATGAAGAATTATTCCTAAATAGGTTAAAACAACACAAAGACGCAGCCGCAGTATTGGTTACTTCGATTATGACATATTGGTATCCGGGAGTTAAACGGACAGTAGATTTGATCCGGGAATACCTGCCGGGCATACCGGTAATTCTTGGAGGCGCTTACGCTACTCTACTGCAGGAACATGCAAAAAATGTCATTAAACCTGATTATATTATAACCGGACCGGGAGAATTAAAAACTTTACAGTTAGTATCGGAAATATTAAATGTAGAAATTGATTCATCACGATTGCCCAAAAATCTTGATCAGTATCCGTATCCGGCTTTTGATCTGATTAACCAACCTGATTATCTGATTATAATGACGGCAAGGGGCTGTCCTTATGACTGCTCCTTTTGCGCTCAAAAGCTAATTTCCATGCCTTTTACACAGCGTTCCCCGGCTAAAGTAGTTGAAGAAGCCGCATATCACTACAATCGCTTTAGACTGCGTGATTTTGCCTTTTATGATGACGCGCTTTTTATTTCCAGAGAAAAACATATTCAAGTTATTCTTTCCAAAATAATTGAAATGAATCTGCCGTTAAGATTTCATTCGCCCAACGGTCTGTTTGCTAAGCATATTGATAAAGAATTGGCTGAATTAATGTACCGGAGTAATTTTAAAACCATTCGCCTTAGTTTTGAGACGTCCAATGAATCACGAAGGAAAGATATGTATTCAAAAGTATCCAATGAAGATATGATTAACGCCGTAGATAATCTTGTTCATGCAGGGTATAAAGCTAAAGATTTGGAAGCTTATGTGCTAATGGGTTTGCCGGATCAGCAGATAGAAGAGGTGTTAGCCAGTATTATATTTATTCATAATCTTGGTATGCAGGTACGTCTGGCTTCATTTTCGCCGATACCAAAAACCAGGGAGTTTCAACGGGCTGTGGATCATGGATATATTGATGAAAATATTGATCCTCTGCTGACCAATAAAACTATCTTTCCATTAAGTAATCAAACTTTTTCTTATGAAATGTTTCGTAAATTGCGGTCATTTGCTTATGTTCTAAATGAAGCGGCAATGCGGGGCTTGTCATTATTTACAGATAAATCGATTGG
>JAUXGF010000447.1 GCA_030622395.1 Calditrichaceae bacterium | reverse complement strand
ATTCAGGAGGTATTAAAGTTGCCCCCCTAAATTTGCAACTGAGCCAAGGCTTATTGACAATTTGTTAAAAACCCTTTTAAGAATCTAAAGCAATACTATTAATAATTTAAATTATTATGTGATAATTCTAAAGAAGGTATCCATAATTTTAGCATCCCATAACCCTTGTTTTGTTTCATTACTCATAATTTTGAGGGATTCTTCTTTTTTTAAAGCCGCACGGTATGGTCTGTCTGAAGTTAGGGCGTCATAGCAATCCACAATTCCTATAATTCGGGCGTGGATTGGTATTTGTTTTCCTTTTAAACCTTCCGGATAACCACTGCCATTATATTTTTCATGATGATATCTGATCGTTGGCAGAACCGGTTTTAATGTTTTTAAAGGAGCGCAGATAGTTTCGCCCACTTCTGGGTGGGTTTTAATAATTTCGAATTCTTTAGTTGTAAGAGACCCTTTTTTTAATAATATAGAATCCTCAATTGAAATTTTGCCTATATCATGCAAAATGCCGCCCCTTTTAAGTATAGTTAAATCGCCTTCACCTAATTTTAATTTTCTCCCTAAATTTTCCGCTAATGATGATAAACGGCTGCAATGTCCTTCCGTATATTTATCTTTTGCCTCAACAGCTCTTGCTAAACTAAATATGACCTGCTCCGCATTTTCTAATTCATTAATATATTCCCTCAGTTTCAGCAGATTATTAATACGAGCCCGTAATTCAAAAACATTAACAGGTTTGGTAATAAAATCATCAACTCCAGCCGCTAAACCTTTTAGGCGGTCTTCCCTTCTGTCTAAGGCAGTGATCATAATGATAGGAATTAAGCGCGTATTTGTATCATTTTTAACACATTTTGCCACTTCAAAACCACTCATGCCCGGCATAACTACATCAAGTAAAATAATATCGGGTTCGACCTTATCTATTTTATCTAACGCTTCCTGACCGTTAAGCGCTTTATAGATATCATATTCCATATCAGCTAAAATATATTCTATTATCTCGATATTTTCTACCGAATCATCTACGACCAAAACTTTTGAACGTTGTCCATTAATTGTGATAGGAGGAAAATTGTCCATACTATTAAATCTCAAATAAAATTAAATATTCTTTTTGTTTATTATTTAGTGCTTAACGAACACCCAAATTTCTCGTTCCGTCGCTATTTAATTAATTATCGGTTGTTTTGTTTGAATGTTTAAAAAATTCTTAAAATATTTTATTTTGGGGAAATAATGATATTGTGCGCAAATGTATCAACATTATAAAATATAATAAAAAATTGATCTATTATGATCTCATCTTATTGTATAGTCCTGAATGGCAGGGTGTTGCACTATAGGGTTTTCCATTTCGAGGATATTCTAGCGAAAGTTCTTTCGAATTTATTTTTACTTTCTTTATTTGTAAAATTACAACTAACCTGGAAATACATAATTTAAAATTTTCAAAATCCCGCGAGCCCTTGTCCTGCAATGCTTCAAAAAAAAGTTAGAGACGGATTCTATGTTTTGGGCTTTAAGAAACTAACTACTGGCATAGTATCTTGCGTGGTGTAAAATCGAAATTACAAAATAAATTTAACTTTTTAACCCAAACCGCTCCATCATCGAGTAAAGGCGCCGGCGTGTGACGCCAAGTAATTGCGCCGCTTTACTCTTATTTCCGTTTGCTTTTGCTATCGCTTTCATAATAAGCGTTTTTTCTAATTCATCTAAATTAATACCTTCGTCGGGAATATCATCGAGGGCGGTTTTTTTTCCTTTGACGCTGCTTTTTAATTCAGGAAGTTCTATATCGTTTATTATCGAATCGGAAATAATAGCTGTTCTGGCAATTATATTTTCTAACTCGCGTATGTTCCCTGGATAATCATATTCTATCAATTTTCTTTTAGCGGCTTGGGAGAGGGTTTTATCAGGATATTGCTTTAAGAAATGCTGAATTAATTCCGGGATATCTTCTTTATGCTCCCGCAGGGGCGGCAGGTGAATAGGAAAAATATTTATCCGGTAATATAAATCGGAACGAAACTTCTGCTGTTCTATCATTTCTTCGAGATTGCAGTGGGTGGCGGTAATCAATCTAAAATCCACTTTAATGCGCTCATGGCCGCCCAGGCGTGTAATTTCATTGCTTTGTAAAACACGTAAAAGTTTTGCTTGTACGGCAAGGGGCATATCGCCGATTTCATCTAAAAAGATTGTTCCTTTTTCAGCGCTCTCAAATAATCCCTGTTTACGTTGAACAGCTCCTGTAAACGCTCCCTTTTCATAACCAAACAATTCGCTCTCTAATAAACTCTCCGGTAGAGCCGCACAATTAATAGCTACAAACGATTTGTCTTTACGGCTGCTTTTATTATGTATAGCCCTGGCTACTAATTCTTTTCCTGTGCCGCTTTCCCCTCTTACATGAACAGCGGCGCCGCTCTCGCCAACCTGCTCAATTTTTTGAAATATCAGGCGCATCTTTTTGCTTTTACCTATAATGCCCGGGAAAGATTCGGGAAGCGCGGCTAACTTTTTTAATCGTTTATTTTCTTTTTCCAGCTCTTTTTGCTTAAAGACGCGGGCAACCCTGAGATTTAATTCATCCATTTTAAAAGGTTTGATTAAATAATCGTAAGCTCCCCTTTTCATAGCTTCAAGGGCTGTATCCTGTGTGGCAAAAGCAGTGATTAGAATTACTTCGGTAGAAGGACTGTTTTGGCGGGTAAAATCTAATACTTGTAATCCGTCAACCTGATCCATTTTAAGATCGGTGATAACAATATCATAAAAAGTTTTTCCAATTTTTTCTATAGCGGTTTTACCTGAAAAAGCCGTGTCAACTTGATGAGATTCTATCTCTAATGAAGCTTTAATAAGCTTACACATGCGTTCTTCATTATCAACCGCAAGTATCT
>JAUXGF010000274.1 GCA_030622395.1 Calditrichaceae bacterium | reverse complement strand
TAATCATACTTAGCCCCGCCGATACCAACATTACGGACGTCGGGACTTAATTCTTCCAAGCCTATTACCATTCGCAGTTGATCATCCTTTTCTACCAGTAAATTCATTTCACCATTAATATTTTTTATCTTTTTACTAATTTCTTTAATGCGGGATTGTAATACTGTATTAGTTCGCTGCAATCGATTAATTTTTGAATTTTGACTAAAATTAATCAGCATATCCAGGCCTAACTTGCCGGTAATAAGAAATGCTATTAAAAAGATAGAAATGTAAGTAAATAATTTGATGCGGGATATTTTAAATTCTTTAATTCTTTTTTGATCCCTTGAAACGAAGATTAAACGAGATTTGTCCTTCATTTGAGCCCCTACCGGAAAATATTAAACTTATATGCATACTTATTATATATTATCGGCAATAGAAAAATTACTATAATGCAGAATATATAAAAAATTTTAATTCCAAGCAAGCAATGCCTGTAAATAAACCTATTTATATCAAGTTTTTAGCCTAAATAATAACGCAGAACTTTACTTCGCGAACTATGTCGAAGCCTCCTGAGCGCTTTTTCCTTAATCTGCCGTACACGTTCACGGGTTAATTTAAACTTTACCCCTATCTCTTCTAAGGTGTGTGGCTTTTCACCGTCCAATCCAAAATATAACTTTAATATTTTTGCCTCACGCGCCGTTAATGTGGACAAAATATGATTCACTTCTTCTTTTAATGATTCACCCATAACCTCCGAATCAGGTTCCGGATCCTGTTGATTTTGAATGATATCAATTAAACGGCTGTCACTATTTTTTTGAAGTGGCGAATCCATAGATACAGATCTTGTAGCCATTTTAATTGTATCTGTAATATCGCCGCTTTCAACTTCTAAAACAGTTGCAATTTCCTCGGGGGTCGGTTCGCGTTCGAATTCCTGCTCAAGCATGCTGTACACTTTACCGATCTTAGTAAGCGTCCCGACGCGGTTTAAAGGCAGTCGTACCAAGCGTGACTGCTCGGCAATAGCCTGCAAAATTGACTGCTTAATCCACCAAACAGCGTATGAGATAAATTTAAATCCTCTTGTTTCATCAAAACGATAGGCGGCTTTCATCAGCCCCAAATTGCCTTCATTAATTAGATCCTCTAAAGACAATCCATAATTTTGATACGATTTAGCAACGCTGACAACAAATCTTAAATTAGCGCTAACCAATCTCTTTAGCGCGCGTTGATCGTTCTGTTTAATACGTTTAGCAAGTTCAATTTCTTCTTCCGGCCTAAGTAGTTTTACTTCGCCAATTTCTCTTAAATAATTTTCTAATGATTGATTTTTGCTGATAAAGAAATCACTCACTTACGCTACTCCAATACTTTTTCTGTTAATGCACTTATTAATTAAACTCTTTTTTTTTTGATTATAATGTCTTAAATGCTAATAAATTTAATTCATTAAAATTTCTAATCAAATCTATAAAATAATATAATTTTATTTTTTATTAATAAAATTTATATATTGGTCAGAAATTGACCACTTTTTATATTTTCGACAAAAATAAACAAAAGTAAAGAAAAATCTGGTATTTCTTTACTTTTTAATATCTATTATTTCGACTATTATCAAATTGATTTAATACTGCTAATCCAAATCAATCCCATTATCTTTTTTAATGCGCTTCAGTTCTTCGTCATATTTTTCCAATTCTTCTTCCAGGTTTTTAATCTTCTCAATAAGATGGATTATTTCTTTTTCATTCTTAACATCATAGCGGTTATCCTCTGCCGCCAAATGATACAACCTGCCGCCTAATTCAACTAAATTTTCCTCGATTTCCTTTTTAAGACCTAAAACATCAATTTTAATTCTTCCTATTTTCGTATATTCGGAAGTCTTATCGCTTGCCGACTGCAGCCCCTCAATTAAGCTCTTTTTAATATTTTCCCACAATGTCATAATAAATTTTCTTTAATTTCTATTTTATCAACTATACCGACAATAGCAGCGTCCGCAAGAGCCGGCTTTTTTTCAAGAGGTATTACAGCCTCATAAGCCGTCACATAATATACAATCTCGTCTACTCCTGCGCCGACCGTATCTACTGCAATTATTGGGCTTCCCTTTTCAGATTTATGAACGTCAATCGGTTGAATAATCTGCATTTTTAATCCCTCAAGGTTTTTATCCTTTTGGGTCGCCCAGATTGTGCCGATAATTTTCGCTAATTCCATCTTACTTAACGCTTATATCTAATTTATCAATAATTCCCGAAATTACGGCGTCAACCGGTTTCCCCTCCGTAAGCGCCGACTGCCTGGCGGAACTGCCGGAAGTGACAAGAACAATTTCGCCAACGCCGGCGCCTACGCTGTCAACCGCAACCACGTAAGTGTTTTTTAATTTGTAATCCAATTCAACGTGGCGGACAATCATTAGTTTCAAGCCGACTAATTTTTCATCCTTCCGGGTCGCCCAGACCGTTCCGACAACTTTTCCTAAAATCAACCTATCCCCTATCCTGATTAAATAATTATTTTAAGGAAACTTGTTCCGCTGCCTGTTGATTTTATTTCAAAATATTCAGCTAATGTAGCCTGCATGTCCGCAAAAGTTTCGCGTACGCCAATATTTTGATTTTTCTTTAAACCAGGACCAAAAGCAAGAACCGGCACATATTCCCTGGAATGATCCGTACCGGGAGTAGTCGGATCATTACCATGATCAGCGGTAATCATAACCAGATCATTCCCTGTCAACTTAGCTATAAAAACCGGCAGCCATTTATCAAATTCTTTCAACGCTTTGTAAAATCCTTTGGGATTGTTGCGGTGTCCCCATAACATATCAAAATCCACAAGATTGACCATTATCAGGCCTGATTCGGTCTCATCTAATTCATCCAGTACCGCATCCATTCCTTCTTCATTCGTTTTTGTATAAACGCTTTTTTGAATCCCGGCAAGCGCGTATAAATCATTTATTTTACCAATCCCCACAGTCGGCAAACCGGCGTCTTTCAGGTTTTGATGTAAAGTTTGCCCGAATGGTTCAAGTGAAAAATCTTTTCTATATTTTGTACGAACAAAATCTGCGGCAGTATTCCCTATAAAAGGTCTGGCAATTACACGAGCGACCGCATGCTCTCCTTTTAACATTTTCCTGGCTGTTCGACAAATTTCGTATAGTTTTTGCAGCGGTATCACCAAATCATGGGCGGCAATTTGAAAAACGGAATCCGCTGAAGTATAAACAATCGGTTTGCCGGTTTTTAGATGTTCTTCTCCTAATTCTTTTATAATTTCGGTCCCGGAAGCAGGTTTATTACATAATATCTGCAAACCTGTTAATCGTGTAAACTTATTAATAATATCTTCTGGAAACCCATCAGGATAAACAGGGAACGGCTTATCTAAAATTAAACCGGCTAATTCCCAATGACCGGTTGTGGAATCTTTACCGGGAGATAATTCAGCCATCTTCCCATAATTAGCCGTTGCATCAATATCAGACCGTAAGCCTTTTATCGGCTCAATTTTACCGAGACCTAATTTTTCTAACTCCGGCAGATTTAATCCACCGACATTTTCAGCCAGGTTGCTTAGCGTATTGCTTCCTTGATCGCCATAATCGGAAGCGTCGGGCAATTCACCGATACCAACGCCATCAATAATAATAACGACAGCTCTCTTCAAAAACACTTCCTTTAATCAATATTAGGCTGAATTAGCCGATATTCTTTTATCCTTAAATATTCTTTCGTCACAAAGACACAAAGTATTAAAAAACAATATTCTTTAAAATTTATGTAACTCTAAGAATTTTTCTGATTAAATTTAAAATATATAACTTTATTCTTGAAGTTAAACTATATTTATTTACTATTATCTCTTTTATTTTTTCAATCTGATTATTGGTTTCATTAATACCATATTCAATTAAAGAATCGATTCGTGAAAATTCACTCCATTGGATTGCACCGATAGGAGGCTTTAATACAAAATCAGCTTCTTTTAAAGTTAACCTATTAATTTTTTGTGTTGCAGCCGAATTTGCGCGAATAATAATATCGATTACATTTTCAGCTTTTGGCCCCGCATCTAAGGCTAATGATACATTACTTGCTATTACAATATCGGCGCCGAGTTTTTTTGCAGCGTCTATAGGAAAATTAACGCATACCGAACCATCTACTAATTGATAATCTTTATATTGAACAGGAGGTAAAAAACCGGGTATTGCCGAACTTGCAGCTATCGCTTGTCGTATTTCACCGGAATAAAATATTACTTCGTTACCGGTTAGTAAATCAACGGCTGCGCAAGCATAAGGGATTTCTGTATTATCAATTAAACCATCATCAACCAACTCGCTTACGGCTAATTCCATCCGTTCATGTTTTATTAAACCTTGACGTTGGGCGGCGAGATTTATAATAACACGCCTTTTAATTTCCCTGCTGATTTGATGCAATAAATCTTCAGGTTCATATTGACTTTTTTGTTGGAAATAATCGCCGCCTAAGAATGTAAATTTCTCGTTATTTATTAAATCCTGAAAACGCTGCTCTACATAATCGGCGTCAGGGTGTTGCGCATATACTGCGGCAACCAACGCCCCCATACTTGTCCCTGTAATTACATCAATATGAATTCCCTGTTTTTGCAGGGCTTTAAGAACGCCGATATGCGCCAGCCCTCTAGCGCCGCCGCCGCCCAGGACCAGACCAATTTTTAGTTTCTTCATATATATAAATCGGGCTTAACTGCTATTTTACTATTCATAGATATTTTGGTCTGATATATTTAATGTGAAGTTAAATTATAAATACAATAAAATTTAATTTACTAAATTAATTTCCAGTTTTCTACTTTTCTTTTAAATTAATTTTATAAT
>JAUXGF010000206.1 GCA_030622395.1 Calditrichaceae bacterium | reverse complement strand
TCGGGTAATGAATTCATCCACTCATCAAACCTATCGCCAAATTCGCTGCGTACAAATTTTGGCGCAGCAATAACGGCAATTCCTTTCATTTCCATTTTCTATCTCCATTTTTCTATAAAAGAACAAGAATGCCACGAAGACACCAAGACACAAAGAGAAAATTTACTTTTAAATACTTAGAGCCTTTACCTGCCCCAGGCGGACGGCGCCTGCAGGCGAGTGATTATTCACGGCGGGGCTAATTCCCAATTCCTAATTCCTAATTCCTACTTAAAATATCAACAACGCCCGTTTTCGGGATTAATGTTGGGCTACGCGATTATAATCAGTCTGATTCAAATTCCACTTATGCCCATTCAATAGTAATTGTTGTAAGCGGTTTCCCTTCGCTAAGCGAATGAGCGACGTCTATATTTATTCCGGAACAATTGGTCATTTCGAGAGCTCGCTCTATCCATCCTGCAATGCGGTACATTATTAAACGATCGGATTCTACAAAATCATCAAATTCCATCACAACCTTTTTAGATAAGTTTTCCACTACCTTAATATCGGATGGTTTGTAATATGTTGAAAATATATTACCGGCGCGGCTTAAAATAAAAGAAGGCGAGCTGATTCTGATAAAAATTTTATAGATACCTTTCAGGGCAATATCAGCGCTGAATTTACCCGCTTCCCAGGCTGCTTTTTTTGGATCGTTATAAAATAATTCGCTGATTTTTTCAGTTGGTATAATTACTGCTTCCGTTAAAGGATACCAGGCGGATACATCTATCGGCGATGTTAAGATTTTCTTTGATTCTTCAGGCAAAGAATTTATCCATTCATCAAATCTATCGCCGAATTTTATTTTTACAAATTTTGGCGTTGAGGTAACGGCAGTTCCTTTTATTTCCATTTTTTATCCCCGTTTTATATTTTAACATCTATTCTTAAATTAGCAATAATTCAGCATGGGTGAAGAATTGGAGTGATGGAATAATAGAAAAATGGACTGTCTGCGTTAGTGATAGAATCTAACTGACATTAAACCATTCAACCATTTAGCCATTTAACCATCAATCTGACAAATCTCGGTTAAAACTTTTCCCGACGATTTGGGATGAATAAAGGCGATTTTTGTATCATGTGCGCCTTTGCGCGGCTTTTCATCAATCATGCTAATATTTTTTTCTATGAGGTCTTCGATATCATTTTCGATATTATCGCTTTGATAGGCAATATGGTGCAAACCTTCGCCCTTGTTTTCAATATATTTATTGATTGTGCTGTCCGGCGAAACCGGCTCAAGCAGCTCAATCTGAATATCGCCGGCCTTGAACATAGCCAGCCTGATTTTTTGATCCGGCACATTTTCAATCCCTAAAAATTGCAGATTTAACACATCCCTGTAAAACGGAATATGATCTTCAAGAGATTTTACGGCTATGCCTATATGATTTATTCCTGTAATCATGAATGTATATTCTCCTTAAAATGTGTGTAGCAGTTCACGGGTTCACAGGTTCAAAGGTTCAGAGGTTCAAAAGTTCAAAAGTTCAGGGAACGTTTTCCTTTTTGTGAATTGTTTATACCGATCAGTAATTGGTTTATGCCAAAGGCATGCCTATGGCAAAAAATATGTGTCGTCCCGACCGGTCGGGATGTCAGAACGAAGTGGT
The DNA here is from genome assembly GCA_030622395.1 of Calditrichaceae bacterium. GTDB lineage: Bacteria > Calditrichota > Calditrichia > Calditrichales > Calditrichaceae > JAUXGF01. The sequence goes on along the minus strand of JAUXGF010000206.1, from coordinate 4,267 downwards.
TATCCCGAAGCTTCGGGACTATTCCAGTATATATGTCGGAGCGCGCTGTTTTAAAAAGCTAAGGGGAAATGGTTCAGATTCCTCAGATAACCCTGAACCCTGAACCTTAAACCCTGAACCTGTGAACGGTTACAAATATGTTTTGCCAGACGTCTTATAATTGCGATAATGGAACATTAAAGAGTAGTAATGGAGTACTGGAGTAATGGTTTTCAATACTCCAGTACTCCATCACTCCATTACTCCCCTTTTACATTATCCCTCACAAAACAATTGATTCCCGGTACTCGCCGAATTCTTCTCTTAAAACATTACATATTTCACCGATTGAAGCATAAGTCTTAACCGCATCCAGGATAAGCGGCATTAAGTTAACATCCGCTTGTTCAGCTCCATTTTTTAACGCCTGCAATTTTTGCTTAACAAGATTGTTATTACGATTTCTTTTTACTTTTTCGAGTTTCTTTGTCTGTATTTTTTTTAATTCGGGATCTACTTTTAATATATCTTTCGGTGTTTCTTTGTCTATCATGAATTTATTCACCCCGACCACAACTCTATCGCCGCTTTCAATTTCTCTTTGATATTTATATGCGGCGGCTTGAATCTCTTTCTGCGGGAAGCCGGTTTCAATAGCCTGAATCATCCCGCCCATCTGCTCAATCTTATCCAGATATTTCCAGACCCCTTCTTCAATTTTATCGGTAAGCGATTCTACGTAATAAGACCCGGCCAGCGGATCGACAGAATTAGTAACGCCTGATTCGTGGGCAACAATCTGCTGGGTTCTTAAAGCAATCCGCACCGCGTCTTCAGTTGGAAGCCCTAAAGCCTCATCCCTTGAATTTGTATGCAGGCTCTGCGTGCCGCCCAACACAGCGGCGAGCGTCTGAATTGCCACGCGGACAATATTATTATCCGGCTGCTGAGCCGATAAAGTGCTGCCGCCTGTTTGGGTGTGGAAACGCAGCATCATGGATTTTTGGTTTTTAGCCTGAAATTTTTCCTTCATTATTTTTGCCCAGATGCGTCTTGCGGCGCGGAATTTAGCCGCTTCCTCAAAAAGATCGTTATGGGCGTTAAAAAAGAAGGACAGCCTGCCGGCAAAACTATCGACGTCTAATCCTGCTTTTAAAGCTGCTTTTACATATTCAATTCCGTCGGCAATAGTAAAGGCAATTTCCTGAACCGCCGTAGAACCGGCTTCGCGGATATGATAACCGGAAATGCTGATCGAGTTCCATTTGGGAACTTCTGCCGAGCAATATTCAAATATGTTTGTGATTAATCGAATGGAAGGTTTTGGCGGGAATATGTAAGTGCCCCTGGCAATATATTCTTTTAAAATATCGTTTTGAATTGTTCCGCGCAGCTTGTCTTTAGAAACGCCTTGCTTTTCGCCGACGGCAATATAAAAAGCCAAAAGAATAGAAGCGGGAGCGTTGATAGTCATCGAAGTGGATACTTTATCTAAGGGAATGCCTTTAAATAAAATTTCCATGTCTTTTAAAGTGTCAATGGCTACGCCTACTTTACCGACCTCGCCTTCGCTTATAGGGTCGTCCGAATCATAGCCGATTTGAGTCGGCAAATCAAAGGCTACGGACAAACCCGTCTGTCCCTGGTTTAACAGGTACTTATATCTTTTATTAGATTCCTCCGCCGTGCCGAAACCCGCATATTGACGCATAGTCCAAAAGCGGCCTCGGTACATTGTAGGCTGAACACCCCTTGTGTACGGATATTCGCCGGGAAAGCCTGACTTTCTGATATAATCTTCCTCAGTCATTTCCTCCGGTAAACAAACCCGTTCCACAGGCAGCCACGAACCTGTTGTGAAATCGTTTTTTATTTCGGGATTTTTCTCAAGACTTTTGTTCAGGATTAAATTTTTCCATTCCTGATATTTTTTCCTTAATAGATTTTTATCAGACATGTCTGCTCTTACCTTATAGTAAAAAGTTAAGTTTAAATAGTCTAAAATCTTTTAGGTTTTATGTGAGAGCATTCAGCGCTCAGCTATTCCCACAGGGACGGCTTGTGCCGCAGCATTCAGCTTTAGATTTCTTAATCGGATCCCTCGGGGCGGCGCGATCACGATTTACATGTTGTTGCAGAACACCCAAAATGTCATTTTCCCACAGGGACGCCTGTCCCACGGGGACTCCTGCGGAGTGGCGCGATCCCGACTAGTCGGGAAGAAATTTTACAACCCTTAAGATTATTGAAGTTACAGATTTCTCTCTTCGATCGCGCCGCAAGGCGTCCCTGTAGGAAAATAACAAAAATTTGTATTTTCGTTCAGACACTAATTAACATAGAATCTAAACCCGATTTTTCAGCTCTTTATAAAGAGTCGGCTGATCCATGAAAGACATGTAATCGCTGTAATCGATACCGGAATTAATCAAATATTTTGTCAAAAGGATTTTAACAAATGATAGGAGTTCGTCTTTAGCCCACGGTTTTTCGATATACAAATCAATATGTGCATAGTTGATTGCCTGAATAGTATCCTGATGGGTGGCTAAGCCGGTTAACAACAATCGCTTTACATTTTTAAAACGATCATCCTCATTAATACGTGCTAAAAAATCAACGCCGTTCTCGCCGGGCATAATATGATCGCAAATAATTAAAGGGATCATCTCGCCGTCGGCGTCCAATTCATTAATAACTTCATCAGCTTCGGCAGCCGATTCGCAATCAATAATATTGAAAAGAGAATTGAGAACAGCCAGGTCTTTCTTTAAGGCGGCTAAAACTTCTCGTTGATCGTCAACGCATAGAATATTAGGCTTGGTCATAATTTCCTCCGACTGGTATTTGTATAATAAACTTTGCCCCCTTATCAGAACTTTTTACGTCAACCGTTCCGTTATATTCTGTAATAATTCGTTGAACAATAGTTAAACCCACGCCCAATCCAAAAGATAAACCGGAAATTTTTGTCGTTACATTCGGCTGGAAAATATTAGGTAATATCTTTTTCGGGATACCCGGTCCGTTATCCTGGATAATAACTTGAATTTGATCATTAATAATCTTGGTTTTTATAGTCAATTCATGTTCGTAGTTTTCCAAATGACACATAGATTCGCAGGCATTTTTGATTAGATTTGTCCAGACTTGCACAAATTCCCCTAAATTGCCGGTAATAGGCGGCAGGGGGTTAAGCTCCACATTAACCGTTATGATTTTTAATTTATGACGCAGCAAAGCCATGGCGTTATTGATACTTTCATTGATATCCAAACCGGGCTGGCGCAGTCTGCTTTGAGCTCCCAGTGTTTTAATTGATTTGACCACATGCGTAGACTGCTCGGCGGCAATCAGCATATCATTAAAAGTGGCGCCGATTTCCCAAATTTCATACATATTTGGGGCGTCCTTCTGTAATTTTGTAGAAAGCTTAGTCAGTTGTTTATCGCTAAGCCCTGTCTGTGCAAGAAGCGCGGCGTTCTGATCCGAAAGGGCAAGATTTTTTTGAAGTTCTTTTTTTCGTTTACGCACGTCGCCGCTGGAAAGGATACGCCCGTTAAGCAGCCCCGACTCAAAAACAACCGCTTCTTTAGGGTCTTGCCAGCGTTGGTTTAGCTGCTCCACCAGCCAGTTTGAATTTCGAGCCAATACCGAAACGGCGTTGTTTAATTCATGGGCAATGCCGGCAGCCATTTGTCCTAACAAAGCCAGCTTTTCATTCTCCATCAATTTTTTTAAGGCGCGCTCCTTTTCCTTAGTAACTTCCCGGAGGCTTTGCTGGCGTTTCATCAGCTCGGTGACCGCCACAGGCATAAATTGCTTCTCTATGCAAAGGGCGTCTTCCGACGGAATAAACTGTTGGCTGTTATCTATATAAGCAACTTCGCAATCGGTTATTGCTTTAACAGTGGCAATACTAATAAATGTCTTCGAAAAAAAGCTGAAAACCCCTGCGAAGTTATTCGGGTCAATAATTAATGAATCTTCCCAGCTCCCCTCTTCATCTTCCATAAAAGACTTTAACTTCCCACTGCGCACTAAATAGAGGCGGCTATTATTGTGTCCTTTACGCATTAAAATCTCGCCGTCTTTTAGTTTTAACCGGCGCTTGGGATCTGAAAAATAGTTTTTTATAAGCCAATCAAATTTTGCGCTATGTTGTACTTTTTTCATATAAACTCACATGTTCTGTTGAACTCAATAAACAAAGAAAGTAGCCACAAAGGCTCTAAGGCTCTAAGTATTTAAAAATTAATTATTTCTTAGTGTCTTTGTGTCTTCGTGG
>JAUXGF010000160.1 GCA_030622395.1 Calditrichaceae bacterium | reverse complement strand
TATTAAATGAAATGATTAATAGACTTTTCATTGTATGGCATTAATTAGCAGATTATTCTAATTTCAAATTATATCAAAATCAAAATAATAAACAAATCCTTGCGGAAAGACCATCAACTGGTCCTACATCTTCATAAAAATAATAATCGTCTAAAATGACTTTCCTCTTTTTTACAAAGCTATAAGTAAATTCTATTGACGTTCCTATATTCTTGTAAGGAATCCATTGGTATCCAACTCCTAATTGAGTATCAAACCCACCTGAATTTTTTTCCTTATCGTTATGCTTAAGTTTACAGTTATAATATCCTGTTTCAAAAATTAAGTAAGTTCTGGATTTTTTCTTTATAAAAAGATTGTATTTTAATCCTATATTTGAACTAAAGAATTGGTCATCATCATGCCCATACCATAAATACATGGGGTGAAATCTGAAAGCGAACTTATCGGAAAGATAATAGTGAAAGGATAAGTTAATTCCATATCTCATAAATTTGAATAAATCAAATTCTAATTCTGCTGTTTGAATTAATTTGGGATCGTTTTTAATAGTAGATTTTGAAGTATCCGGATTTAAGAGCTTCTCCTGAACATCTTGACAATATAAATTATTTGTCGAAAAACAAATTAATAAAATGATAAGAAAAAATTTGAACTTTACCATAAGACATCTTATTAATGTGTAAGCGCAAGTATTTCTAATATGAAGAAGATCAAACACTCATATTTCTCAAAGAATAAAATAACATCTTAAAATTATATAAATTCTACTTCACTTTCAAATTAAATTATAAATATACTGAAATAATCCTAACTAGTCGAGATAACCATTTCGTTTTTAAAATCCCGTATTCAGGAATTTCAGTTATACCGATATAGAAGTTAAATGTTTTTTTGCTCATGGTATAAGTCCCTTTCCGCCCCACTCCGCATAAGGCCCCCTCGGGACAGGAATCCCTACGCCTTTCCCAAGGGAACTCCTTCTGAGTGTCGTGGGATAAACCAGTTTTATTTCGGTATAAAAACACAACAATACAATTTTACACCATTCCACTCTTTTAACCATTTAACCATTCAGCCATCACTAATATCAATCAAAATGGAAATTTAATATTGGTAAAATTCTTAAATATTTAGGATTATCACGCACATAATTAATCAAACCAAATTGAAAACCATTCAGTTGGCGGGCATAATTTACAATCCCCAAAGAAACGCCTGTTTGTTTACCTTTTATCTGATTAAAAGCGCTGGCGGAAAAGCCTTTTAAGTTTCCTTCATTTCCGACTTTAATCATTCCCAAAGCTATTGTAATGCCTTTTACTTCCTGACCTCCGGCAGCGATACCGGCGATAGTTAAACCTTTGACTATCGGAGCGCCCGCGCCAAGTCCGCCTATAGTGATACCCTTGAGTTCACCCCCGCAGCCAACACCGAATCCGCCGATATTTATTCCAGTCATGTTTCCGCCGCATCCGGCGCCAAAAATCCCAAAAGTTAAGCCGGTAATATTTCCACCTGCCCCGGCGCCGAACCCGCCAAGAGCTATACCGGTAATATTACCTCCACAGCCAGCTCCAAATCCGCCGATAACGACGCCTTTAACATTGCCGCCGCAACCTACGCCAAAACCGCCGATAGCGATACCTGTCAAATTACCGCCGCAGCCGGCTCCAAAACCGCCAATAGCGATACCGGACATATCTCCGCCGCTTCCTATACCCAAACCGCCAATGCTGATTCCCGAAATCGATTCGCCTGCCCCGGCTCCCAGCAATCCGAAAGTAATTCCTTTTATTTCTTTTTTAGCGGAAACCCCTACCCCGCCGATTTGGATACCGCTAAGATATCCGGCTCCCGGCATTACTAAACCTAAAGAAATACCATTTACAACTGCGTCATCGTTACTTTTAGCTTTCCAAATGGTGAAATTAATACCATTAATTTTTTCCACTTCTTTGTCTTGAAAATTAAGTCGCAAACCGTCAAAGTTTTTGGAATTGCCAAAACTTATTCCGTACTTGCTTGTGGGGATGTCTAAACTTTGGGCATGTAAAAATCCGCCGGTTGAAAAAAGAATAGAAAGGGTTAATAATAAACTTAACGGCAGTAAATTCGATAATCGATTAAAACAATCAATAAAATTTTTAATTTTAAATTGATAATACATTTTCAGTTAACCTCCTTAATTAATTTTTTATTAGAATATTTTTTACTATTTTAAAGCAGATAATAAAAATAACTACGAGAGAAATTAAAAAATGTTTTAAATAATTAAAAGGCAACCAAATAAAAAGGCGAGAATCTCATGTATTGTTTAAAAATAAGGTTTATTATTTTATCTTTTCTATATTTTATTTTCATTTCATGTAGCTCTCATTTTTCCACGGTAAAAAAACCGCAGGAATCCTCAGAAGAATTTTCAAAAGTTGTTCAGACTATCGCCCTTGAACTTGATAAGGCAAATCCATCCGACCGTCTGATAAGATTAGGTATTATATCTATTTCACCTTCTTATGTGAATCCAAAGGATACTGACTTTAAAAATGAATTCGGGGAATATTTTACCGAGAAACTAATCAGTTATATAAAAAGGGAATCTAAAAAATTTAAACTTTTTGAGCGCGCCCGTTTAGACGTGATACTTAAAGAACATGCCTTAGCCCTAAGCGGAATGATAAATGAACAATCGGCTAAAAAATTAGGCGAGCTGGCGCCCATTGACGTTATTTTTTCCGGTTCATATACCAAATTAAAAAACTGTATTGACGTCAATTGCCGGCTTATCGACGTAGTTAGCGGTGAAATACTTTTAACATATACAGGAAGAATAAAATTAACGGAAAACCTTGCCGCCCTTTTTAAATACGACCAACCGCTTCAGTCCGGAGAAGAAGTTTCTTATGTGGTAAAAGACCCATGCGCTCCGTTTAATGAAGAAATCAACCGGCGCTTAAACGATCTTTCCAGCACGGATAAAGTGCAGATAATCGTAGACATTGCCCTAAAGATTCCTTTTGATTTAGAATGCGGTAAAATCCATTTTTCTATTATATACGCTTTTAAAAGATATAAAATAGAAAACGAAAAGTACAGACTGTTTTTGATCAATGAATTAAAAGGATTGGATTTCCCCGGCAATGACGACCGGGCTTTACAAATATTCAAATATTTATCTAAGGACGGTAAGATTAGCGATAAGGAATGGAATACCGGTTTGCAAGTTCTTAGGAAAATTGGCAGCCATGCCCTGTCCTCGCACATTGCCGCCCTGCTTTATTTTGACCGGACAATGGAAATATCCGATCAGACTTTTAAACGCATAGACGAATATTTTGAACTCGCTAAAACTAAGCAAATCGGTCTGCCGGCGGCTATTGATTTTAACAGCGCATTTTTTGAAATGATGGAAGCTTTTAATTATATCTATAATAAAGACAACGGCGTATTTATTTACAGCTATAGAAAGTACAAGGATTTATTAACTCTTGACAAGAAAGGAATATCAAAGATTTTTGGTCTTTTACGCGTTATGTACTGGAGAGAAAAAGAGATTAACAACAAAACAAAAATTCTGCGCTGGATATGCGATCATTTTAATCAAATTCCTATTGATGATAAAACGGCGGAAAATTTGTATAGTTTCTCAAGAAAAATGGAAACGGAATTATCAAAGAAAAATGATTTTGGCAAGCCTGAAAACATACCGTCCGAACATTTAAATATTTTGGTTGAATCCTGCAGCGATCTATTCTGCAAAGGATTATGTATTACAAAATTCCGCAGCCAAAGGGAAGACCGTATAGATTTTTGCCTGAAAAATAATATTCCCTGCCCTGATAATATTCCGACTATTAAAGAGTGCCTAAATATGCTTTCATCACAAGATGTGAATGAACGTATTCGGGGAGCGGAAATTTTAGAAAAAATGGGCGAAAAGGCAAAAGCGGCGGAGGCTGGTTTGATCAAAATATTTTCAGATAAAGTTTTAGCTCACGGAACTGAAATAAATATCATTAACAGGCATATTGCAAAAACTTTTGGAAATATACGGACGACCAATCCCAAAGCGCTGGAATTGTTAACCAAAGCTATCGGAAGTTTGGGATACAAAGTGCCCGGGGCTGCTACGGACGCTTTAGTAATGATTGGAAAACCGGCGGCGCCTTACCTGATAAAAGCGCTTAAAAGCCAATTCGGGAGCGTTCAAGTCCGGGCGGCTGTTGCATTAGGAAAGATGGGATCAAATGCGCTAAGCGCAAAAGCGGCGCTTAAGAAATTATTAAAATCAACAAAAAACCAGGCTGTTCATTCTGCGGCAGAACAAGCATTGCGGGAAATCAGTAAATAATTTTTGCGTATGGGAATAACGCCCATTCACTCAGATTTTTGCACTTTTGGGCAGAGTGAAAATAACTTTATATTCTACCAGGTTTTAAAATGTATTGAAAGTCAAATAAATGCCTATAAAAATCGCTGATACGTCGGGGTAAATATTTTTGGTAATATTTACCATTTCGTAAACGGATTCTTAATCAAATTCGAATTAAAATATTTTGTATCGCCGGTTACTTCTTGGCCAATCCAATCCGGCTTATCGAATTTTTGATCTACGGATTGCAGCTCGATTTCGGCGGTAATTAAACCCTTATTAACTCCGAAAAACTCATCAACCTCCCAGGTAAATCCGCCGTGTTCTATTTTATAACGCGATTTTTCTATGATTGGATGTTCACAAATCTTAAGCATTTCGTTAGCTTCAGTTACCGGAATATCATATTCAAATTCCAACCGGCTTGCGCCTATGGTGATCCCCTTAACAGTTAGAAATCCTTTATCATCAATTGTACGCACACGCACTGTGCGTTGTTTAACTGTAGAAAGGTAACCCTGGCGGTAATGCGTGCTATGGGCTAATTTGCGCCAATCATTTCCTTTAACTAAGAACTTGCGCTCTATTTCTTTTCCCATTTTATCACTCTCATTCTATTCATTACTTCATAACATAATCACGCCTAAAACGGTCCCCAATGCATAAGCGCCGGCGGGATAATTAACAGCAGCGCCAAAATAAAGAAAATAATCTGCAGGGGCAGCATCCAGACAAACCATTTTTCATAAGGAATTTTTGCTACTCCTAAAACGCCCATTGTCACCCCAGAGGTCGGAATGATCAAATTGGTAAAACCATCGCCAAATTGAAAGGCTAACACTGCGGTCTGACGGGTTACGTCAAGCAAGTCGCCCAACGGCGCCATAATGGGCATAATCAGCGCCGCCTGTCCGCTGCCGGAGGGAATAAACACATTAATCAAACTCTGCACAATAAACATCAATTGCGCCGCAAAAATAGGATGAGCGCCGCTCACCAGTCCGGACAGCCCGTGCAGGATGCTGTCAATAATCTGCCCGTCCGAAGCAATAACTAATATAGAGCGGGCAAATGCGATAATAAAAGCTACACTAACCAACTCTTTTGCTCCTTGCACAAAATTTTCCGCCACCTGGTTTATACTCAAATGCGAGGCAATTCCTATCAATAAAGCCGTTCCAAAAAACAATGCTGATATTTCATTGATAAACCAGCCCCAGAAAATCACTCCCAAAATCAGGATAATCATTGCCAGACCAAACATTGTTAAAATAAGAATATGGGAGCGATCTAAGCCTGCCGCTGATTCGTTTCCTTTGTTTTCGGCGACATGATCTCGCCAAATTTTATCAATATTGTAAACCGGGCTGCGCTGCGGATTTTTCCTGATTCGTCCGGCGTAAACAGCCACAAATAAAATTGCCACAGACGTTATGATCAGCCAGCATATAATCCTGTAAATCATTCCTGAGAAAGGCGGTAATTCAGCAATTCCCTGGGCGATTCCTATTGTAAAAGGATTTAAAAAAGCGCCGGCAAAACCCGCGCCCGCTCCTATAAACGGAATGGCGGCGCCGGTTATTGAGTCATATCCTAATGAAATTGCCAAAGGCACAAAAATTAAAATAAAAGGAATCACTTCCTCGCTCATGCCGAATACAGAGCCAAAAGTGGAAAAGATGAGCATAGTAAGCGGAATAAGCGTCGCCCGTATTAATTTGGAATGCTCATGAGCCCGTGCAATTCGATTGATTAGAGCGTCAACTGCGCCGGTTTTTTGGATTACCACAAATGCCCCGCCCACAATTAGAATAAAGGCGATAATGTTGGCCGCTTTAATAAATCCCTTAATAGGAGCCGTTAGCAGAGCGCCAATGCCCTGGGGAATATTTGGCGCTTCCTGATAAGAATCCGGCTGCAGGATTTCCCTGCCCTCAACAAGAACGCGCTCATATTTGCCGCCGGGTATAAACCAGGTTAAAACCGCAATAATGATCGTGATTGAAAAAATTAACACAAGTGTATTGGGGATTTTTAGGCTGCTTAATTTAATTTTCATATTTATATGATTATCCTTTTTGATGCCTATAGAGACTCTATATAAAAAGTTGTAAACTATTAGTTCACTTACATTTTATTGAGATATGCATCTTTCATCCCTGTCTCCATGTGATTTAAATAGAAAGTAGGAAATATTAGATTTATGTAAAATAAACAATACATTTTCCCCACTTCCTTCTTCCTATCTTCTCACTTGTTACTTCCCAATTCCTAAGCCAGATAAACTGGAAACAACGGCTCAGTTGCAAATTTAGGGGGCAACTTTAATACCTCCTGAATTTA
>JAUXGF010000480.1 GCA_030622395.1 Calditrichaceae bacterium | reverse complement strand
TTTTCATGCAAACCCTTTTCCAAAACTGCTTTTAACCATAACTTTTATATTATCTATTTTAATGGTTAGCACGATTCGTTATGATATTATGCCAAACTTTACCTTTAAGGGCAGCCGCTATCATAAAGTAATGTTTGTTTTACTTATTATTTCTTTCTTAACTTTAATTATTTTTCCGAAAGCTTTATTTTTTCCTTATACGATGATTTATGTATTGAGCGGCATAGTGCGTTTTCTTATAAAGCTGGGAAACGATTCATTAGTTAAGGATTAATGAAACTTATAACAATTTTAATTAGTTGATAAAATTACACAGGCTGCCGCATAAAATGAAAAGTGTGCGGATGTGTCCCCGATGCCTTGGGGAATAAGAATAATGGAGCGTTGGAGTATTGGAGTGCTGGAGTAATGGTTTTATCAATTATCCGGTATTCCCTTCCTGACGGCGCCGTCCACCCTTGGCAGGGGCAGGCGTCAATCCATTCTTTCAAATTATTTAATTTAATCTTAGCGGGGATTGTTATGAAAAAAAACAGTGTTGGGTTTGTTTTAATCGTTATTATTGCCGGAGCGCTGGTCGGTTCCGCAATGGGTGAAATTGTCGCTTATATACTTCCAAGCGGCGTGGTGGAACAATTTTTCTTAAAAGCTGTAACAGCTTCTTTTGAACCTGGGACTTTAAATATTGTAATTTTAACCATCACCTTAGGTTTTAGCATTAAAGTCAATATCATGAGTGTAATTGGAATTTTAATCGCGGCGTATGTATTACGCTGGATTAATTGATCTTCAAATAAGGGGTAGTTATGTTTGGGATTGGAACTACAGAATTATTAGTAATTCTATTTATTATCTTGCTGGTCTTCGGCGCGAAGAAATTGCCTGAATTAGCTCAAGGTTTAGGAAAAGGCATTCGCGAATTTAAGAAAGCGTCTAACGATATACAGGATGAATTGGATGTTAATAAACCGATAAATTCATCAGACAGCGGCAAGGTCGAAGATAAAAAACCTGAAGATAATAAGTAGAAAATAACCGGTCGGAGCGCATGTCTTTAAAAGGCAAGATTGACGCTGTAAAGCAAGGCAGAATTCATGTCGTCGATGAACTGAACAAGTATTTACAAAAAGCGGAAGAAGCTAAAGAGCTAAACGCTTTTATTAGGCTGCTGCCGGAACGGGGACACAAAAAAGCCGCTGAAATTGACCAACGTGTAAAGGAAGGGCAGCCAACCGGAGCCCTTGCAGGTACGATTATTGCGCTTAAAGATAATATCAACATTTGAAATGAATATACTGCTTGCGGAAGCAAAATTCTCAAATCGTTTAAGCCACCCTATAATGAGGCGGTTCAGCAGTTGCTGTTTCGGCTAATATGGCGGATGCCGCTTTGGGGGCAGCGAAAACGGCGGTTCTGTCCGCCAGCCGGCAGACAGGGAGTTATGGAATATTGGAATGGTAGATTGTCTATTTAGCCATTTAATTATTCGGATATTCAGTAATTCAATTTCTCACCTATTCAGCCATTCATTAGTTCAATAATTCATTAATCCATTTTTCCCAACAATTCATTAATTCAATAATTCAAGTCTTCACATGGGCTGAAATATTAAAAAAGTCTGCATATTAAACTTTATGAATAGACGTAAATTTATCAAATCAGTTATCTTTGGCGGCGGGGGATTTCTTGCCGCCGGTTATCCTGTTTTCATTGAACGGTATCTAATCCAGATTAATACCTATAAAATACAAGTCCCTAATTTGCCGCAGGAATTCCATAATTTTAAAATCTTGCATTTAACCGATTTGCATTTAGGGTTTTTGACGCCTGAGAGTATAATTGAGTATGTTGTTAAAAAATCGAATATTCTTGAAAAAGATATTATAGTATGTACAGGCGATTATATTAATGAAAGGAATAACACAGATCAAATTGATAGAGTTTGGCCTATACTTAATAAGCTTGAAGCAAAATCAGGCGTTTTTTCTGTGTTGGGGAATCATGATCATTGGGGAAATTTCGAAAGATCTTTATACTGCTTGGAAAAGAGCGGTCAGAATATTAGACACCGGGTTAGATCAATTGAAATAAATAATTCTAGAATATGGATTGGCGGAGCAGGGGATCTATGGGAAGATAGATTGGGAATTGATGAGACTTTCCATGATGTGCCACAAAATGAGTTTAAGATTTTATTAGCGCATAATCCCGATACAGCCGACCAAAAATTTGAGACTAAAATTGATTTAATGATATCCGGTCATACACATGGCGGACAGGTTTTAATTCCATTATTTGGCCCGTTAATTCTTCCGGTAAAGAATAAAAGATATTCAAGTGGTTATATTAAAACGGGTGACACTAATCTTTTTATAAGTAAAGGAATCGGGTGGGCTGTGCTTCCAATCAGATTCAATTGCCTGCCGGAAATTGCAATATTAGAATTGCAGGCATAGAATATATTTTCTTGATGTAATCCCTTATTTATGGGTGGAATATTGTAATGGACTTTGACCCACCCTTGCTTGCATCGCGATACTTCGGGGTAACCCCTCCCAAGAGCTGAGCTTTATACACACTTAACACCGAGGGGCACAGATGATTTTTTGGGCTAAAGCCCAGATTGGAGTGTAG
>JAUXGF010000336.1 GCA_030622395.1 Calditrichaceae bacterium | reverse complement strand
CGCCTTCCGAAATAATTTTATCCACCGTGTGTATCAGAGACCGTGCCATAGGCAGGCAGGCCGCTTCGCTTAACTCTGATACAAGAAAAGCGCTGTTTCCATCCAGACACTACATACAAAGAATATGCCAAAAAAAAATCAAGGATTTAGAGGGGATTCCCTAAAGTACCTGACGCATATTCGACGATTATGTCGAAGGCGTTCGACATTTATTTCAGTGGGAAATTAATCTCAATAATGAGTTTCATTCGAAATATAATTCCGGAAATCTACTATTTTAAGAAATAAATATACGCAACCACTCCAATTATAATTGCCAAGAAAATCCATAATGTTAAAAAGCGGTCTAAAAAATAATAATTTATTTTGTTAATTTTGACATAATTAGTGCCTGAACGAGAACCGCGCTTTTTCGTTCAGGCATTAAGTTAAGTATGATCACGATTGACAAGGCGTTATGGTAGTTAAGATTCTTAATATATAAAAGCCTATTGATCAGGAAAAACAAATCAAAATCGGGGGAATAAAGGGAATTTAGATATTTTAATTTATTTTTAATTTCACTTATCTTTGTTAGTTGCAGTTTTTTTTCTTAAAATATAACTAAAGATATTTGAAATTTTCAAAGAACATTAAACATAGATATGTGTTTTATAATTTATTTAAAATATATCAAATAAACTGAATCATCAATGAAGATAATATTATCGGGAGAGTAAATGGATAATATAATTTCCCAGGTAAAGCCGATTATAAAGCGGGCGCTTGATGAAGACATTGGCGATGGAGATGTAACTACGCTTTGTACAATGCCGCCGGAAGTGACGCTCGATGGGAATCTTATTGCAAAAGAGGCCGGCATAATTTCCGGACTTGAGGCGGCAAAGTTAACCTTCTTGATGATAGATGAACAAGTGGTATTTCGATCCGAAACTGCCGATGGCTCTCAAGTGGAAGCGGGGAATGTAATTGCAAGGGTAAGCGGGCCGGGCAGGGCGCTGCTTAGCGCTGAACGGGTGGCGCTTAACTTCATGCAGAGGATGTCCGGTATTGCCACTCTTACCCGACGTTTTGTAGATGCAGTAAAAGATTATCCCGCAGTTATTCTGGATACACGCAAAACCGCTCCCGGTCTTAGGTTTTTAGATAAATGGGCGGTAAGGGATGGCGGCGGGCAGAATCACCGTATCGGCTTGTATGATATGACGCTTATTAAAGATAATCACATTGCCGCCGTGGGGAATATCTCCGATGCAGTGGCGCTGGTGCGTGAAAAAGATAAGCGCAAGCGGCTGATTGAAGTCGAGGTTAAAAATCTTACTGAATTGCAGGAAACGCTGGATCTAAAAGTTGACCGGATTTTATTAGACAATATGAGCCTGGAAGAGATGCGCAAAGCGGTAAAGATAACAAATGGACGCATCCCGTTAGAAGCTTCAGGCAATGTAAATATCCGGAACGTGGCTGACATTGCCGCTACCGGGGTTGATTTTATTTCAATTGGAATGTTGACTCATTCAGCGAAGGCGTTGGATATTAGTCTGCTGCTCTAAAAGAAGTGATTGAATTAGTGAATTTATGAATTGTCGGAAGATTGGAATAATGTAGTGTTGCTCCAAAGGAGTTCCTTTGGAAAATTAATGAATGAATTGAATGATGGATTGTTTTCCGGCAGGTGTAATGGCGAAGCGTTTCAAGCAACGTCGTTACGTATCAGAGACCGCTTCGCTTAACTCTGACACGAGAGAGAAACTATGGTTTAAAAACGTTAAACCGGATAATTATTTAGTCCCAGTGGGACGAACTGTTTATAGTAAAAGATACCCCCAAAGAATGGTAAGCCCCATCGGGGCGGCATGAAAAATTTAATTGATAACTAATCAACTCATTTAAGGTGCGCAGAAGAATGTAATCACAAAAAAGTGGTCCCGAACTGTAGGCTGTTGCAGATTGGGGCTAAAGCCCAAAAATTCTGAGGTGCGCGTGATCCCCGAGCTAAAGCTCGGGGCAATTCATTACACCATAACTCATTGAATTTCATATGAATAGCCCCGACTTTTAAGTCGGGGGCAAATGAAGCTCAAAAGTAAATCTTTAAGCCCTTTATGGCTTTTTAAGGGTTCTGCAACACCCTGACTGTCGGGATGAGATTTGTTATTTCCAGTTTATCTGGTTTAGGAGGATATATAAATGTCGGTTGAAGATATTTTTAAAGAAATGAAGTCGAAGCTCAGCAACCTGATTCCTGAAGAGGAACTTCGCCGGAAAGCTGAACTTGCTTATGAAATCAATAATTTGAAAAAGGAAAAAAATGCGCTGATCTTAGGGCATAATTACATGGATGCGGCGCTGTTTCATTCCATCCCCGATTATACCGGAGATTCTTTGGAGCTGGCTCGAAAAGCAGCAAAAACAGATAAAGATATTATTGTATTCTGCGGCGTAGAGTTTATGGCGGAAACAGCGAAGATACTTAGTCCTCAAAAAACGGTTTTAATTCCGGCGGAAAAAGCCGGCTGCTCATTAGCGGAAAGCATTACCGCGCAGGATATACGGAATCTTAAAGAAAAGTTCCCGGGCGTGCCGGTTGTTACTTACGTCAATACTTATGCCGATGTAAAAGCGGAAACCGATGTATGCTGCACATCCGGCAATGCCGCCGCTGTAGTAGAATCTTTAGACGCCGACACGTTGATATTTCTCCCTGATGAATTTCTTGCGAAAAATGTAGCCCGCCAGACAGGGAAGCATATTATTTTCCCGAAGAAATTTCCCGAATTGAAAGGTGAATCTAATAATGATTTGGATTATCAGCTTATCGGCTGGCAGGGCAGGTGCGAAGTACATGAAGAATTCTCCCCTGAAGATATCGCCAAAGTAAGAGATCAGTTTCCTGATGTAGTGATTTTATCCCACCCTGAATGCAGTCCCGAAGTAACTGCCTTGTCTGATTTTTGCGGAAGCACTTCGGCGATGATCAAATACGTTGAACAAACTTCCGCGCCCCGTTATTTATTGCTCACCGATTGCGCTATGGCAGATAACATTGCCGCAGCCAATCATGAAAAAGAAATTCTGCGGGTTTGCAGAGTCAGATGTCCGCACATGGAAAAAATCACTTTAGAAAATACGCTCATGGCGCTGAAATATAATCGTTATCAAATTGAAGTGCCGGAAGATATTCGGCTCAGGGCGGAACGGGCGGTAAAAAGAATGATCGAAATTAGATAAGGTATAAAAATTATGAATGATTGCATTGAAACAGATGTTCTGATCATTGGCTGCGGCGTGGCAGGCGGCGTAACCGCTCTGCAATTAGCGGACGCCGGAATAGCTGTGACAATTGTTACGCGGTCTCAGGAACTATTATCGTCGAATACATATTTAGCCCAGGGAGGTATTATTTATCGCGGTCAGGGTGATTCGACTGATTTGCTTGTAGAAGATGTGATCAAAGCCGGCGCGGGTCTCAGCAACCCTAAAGCCGTTAGAATTATGGCTGAAGAAGGCCCAAAGCTGGTAGAAGATATTTTGATAGATAAACTTAACATTCACTTTGACCAGAGTAAAAACGGTAAATTATCATTAGCGCGGGAAGGCAGTCATCGTGTGCCCCGCATTTTGCATGTCGCAGACGCTACCGGCAAGGCTATTGAAGAGGCGGTTATCAAAGCGCTGAAGGCTAATAAGAACGTTACTATTCTTGCAAACTGCACTGCTGTGGACATACTTACCCCGTCGCATCATTCTATTAACAGACTTGATATTTATGAGTCAAGTTCATGTGTTGGAGCTTACCTGCTTAATCGGGAAAGCGGTAAAGTTATTTGCTGTATCGCTAAAAAGACGGTAATGGCTACCGGCGGGCTGGGTCAGATATTTTTACGAACAACAAACCCGCCAGGCTCGCGTGGCGATGGGATTGCTATGGCGAACAGGGCGGGGGCAAGGGTTATTAACACTGAATTTGTTCAATTCCACCCGACAACTTTTTTCCATCAATTTGCGCCTCACTTTCTTATCTCGGAAGCGGTAAGAGGAGCGGGAGCGCGGTTGGTTAACGCCGACGGTAAACCATTTATGCAAAAATATGATTCCAATTGGAAAGACCTTGCTCCCCGCGACGTAGTAACGGTAAGCATGCATAAGGAAATGTTAAAACAGGATGTTGAT
>JAUXGF010000457.1 GCA_030622395.1 Calditrichaceae bacterium | reverse complement strand
ATTTGTCATTTTCCCACGGGGACGCCCGTGGCGCGATCCTGACGCTTTGGGAGGGTGAGAAATCTTACAACCCTTGGGATTATTGAAGTCACAGATTTCTTCCCTGTAAATCGGGATCGTTATATACACAAAATAATATTTAAAACGCTGCATTTAAGATTTCTCACTCCGTTCGAAATGACATTTGCTATTTTTTATTATTATATTTACCCACACAAATCGACATAGAGCCAAATTTATAAAACATTATTAGCGTTTTTAAAATAATAATTGATCAATTAAAAACCAATAAATTAAAATTACTATAAAACAAAGTGATCTGCCTGTTTTTTAATCTTGGTTAGCTTAATTGATGGAATGAGAGTAAAGCTGCGGAAAAGAATGCAAGATAATTTATTCAAAAAAAAATCCCCGGCTGCTCACACAAACCGGGGATTTTATTATCCGAGGTTAAGGGGTTATTTAAGGAAAATAACTGATTTAGTCTGCATATTGTTCCGTGTCTTTAATTGATAGAAGTACAGACCGGAAGCAACCTGTTTGCCTGCATTGTCGGTTCCGTTCCATTTGAAATTCTTTGTGCCTTTTTCAAGACTGCCGCTATGCAGAGTCTTAACTTTTTGTCCCATTACGTTATAAATAACTAATGAAGCTTCTGCAGTTTTAGCCATTTCAACGCGAATGGTTGTCGTTGGGTTGAAAGGATTCGGATAAGCTCTAAATAATTGATGGTTGCGAACGATAATATCTTTCCCGTCTTCGATGCCGGTTGGGTTTAAAGTAACGTTTGCATCGCCTGTAAGACCATCAATAGTTACCTGTATTGTTTGATCTTCACAGCCTTTTGCCGTAAGCATAACTTCATAATTTCCGTTAGTTTCAGCCGGCAGGGTAAAATTACCTGATGCGTCAACAAAGTCTGCATCAGTCCATTCTGTTGCGCCTTCCGCTCTAACGTAAGCCACAGCGCCTTGTAAGCTTTCAGCAATTTTTGGATTGCCGCTGATTTGAACATAACCGCGGATTTCAGCCAGAGGGAAACGGCGCGGAGCTTTTTTCTTTAAAACAAAATTGATGCCGGTAATATCCTGTGTGATTGTAATGGGATCAGCGTCTTCCCATGTGTCCTTATTATCATAATACATTGGCAGGTAGTCATAACCGCCCCAGGCTTGCAGGTAAACAGTGCTGTTTGCAGGGAAGACAGCGTCAAAGGCATAATTGCCGTTTGTATCGATTTGCGCCGTAACAACGCCGACAGTAGTAGCGTTAGTAAAAGCGGTTATTTGACCTTGTCCGACAATTTCCTTGTCTTCGTCGGTTATGAAACCGGAGATACTAAAACAATTTTCTGTATTGAGAGTATCGAGGGCAAAATCAATGCCTGTAACATTTTCATCGGCATGATAAACTATTGGATCAGCGTCAATGTGAGTCATTTTATTATCATAAAACTCGCCAAAGAAGTTCTCTGCATAAGCAAATCCATAAAGAGAATCTTCTTCCATAATAGTTGTGCCTTCAACTAAATAATCGCCTTTTTCATCTGTTTCTACCCAATAAGTATTGTATAAATTTGCATAAATATTATAGCTGACAAAAGTCAGATTGGCGCCAGCGAGGGCTAAACCGCTGTTTGCGCTTGTAACAGTGCCGCTTACCGTGAAGTGACGCACATAAGGCGTTGGAAGGTTGAAATCAATACCGCTGACGTCATCCTGAACTTCAATTTGTTCGGCTTCCTGTGAAGTATAAACGCTGTCATAATATACCATATAAAGATGTTCTTCAATAAATGCCTGGCAGCGAACAATGTATGTGCCGGGAGCGACTTCTATTGTATATTCGCCGGTTTCCATATTAGGAACAGCGGTATAAGGTCTACCGGAATTCAGAGAGTGAGCTAAAATCTGAACATAATCATATTGATCAGCATTAAGCACCGTACCGGAGAGAAATTTCTTTTCTTTTAATATAATCGGATCAAGGGTCATATCTTTCTGAACATTTATAGCGCCCCAGTGAGCTAAAGTCAATTCAGCGGATTCAATATAGAGCACATATTTTCCGTAGAGCATTCCGAGACTTAAGTCGCCGTTCGCGTCTGAGTCTGTAGAGTAAGACGCCCATTTTTTAGCGATAGCGGGAACCTCAAAATGTGTTTCAACTTGCGTGAAATCATTCAGATCAACATCATCGCTGATTTTTAAGAAATATACGGTAGTCTCAACGCCGAAGCCGTCAAAGGAAACATTTCCGGTGACAGCGGCGTCTTGCTCGCGTAATGTTAATTCAAAATCGCAAATTTCATGTTGACCTAAAGAATCAATTTTAACATCGTATGAGAGGGGGTTGTAAAGAAAGGTATCAACAATAGCTAAATTATAGGTGCCTATATAGGCACGAGTAAAATACATGCCATTTGAATCTGTCCACTTCAATGCTACGCCTTCCGTATCAGGAATAGTTATAGCAATACCAAAATCTACCATTGGCTGGCTGTCAAAAGTTACCGTACCGGAGATGGTTGATAAGTATTGAGCCTGGGCAAAGCCGGCAATAAGAAAAACAAGTAAAAGTGTTGTTAATGATTTTTTCATCATTAATTCCTCCTAAATAAATTTGAGTTACACGTTGATTAAGGTTATGATACTATCATATAACAAATATTATGCCAAAAAAGGATAGTTGAGGGGGTAGTCATAAATAAAGAGAATTTAGCTTACTTAGTGTCTGAATGAAAAAGTGTTATTTTGTAATTTCGAATCCCTATTTATCGGGTGAGAAATCTTACACCCCT
>JAUXGF010000156.1 GCA_030622395.1 Calditrichaceae bacterium | reverse complement strand
TTTTTTATAAGTTTAATTATAAATGTCCCATATAGTTGAATTAAATAATCCCCACTAAATTTGCAACTGAGCCCAATGCCCCTCTTGGGAGGGGCTGGGGGTGGGTTTGCATTTTACATCTTTTCGCCTTCCCTATTGTGCGGCAGGCTATATGACTTTATATAAAAAGTTGTGCAAAATTTGCCGTGTTTTTGAGAAATATTCATCGTCCCCCTTTTTAATAAATCCACAATCTGTTAAAGCATTATCAATAAAATAAAGAGTTTGGGGATGATTGGAATAAACAGGCACAGAATTTGCAAAAGTAATAAAGTGTTTTTAACGGGATAATTTAATTACATAAAATTTGCCATGGAGGGTTGCAGCTATATGAAGCCTGCCAATATTAACTTTTTAATAAATGATTGACTTTATTTTATTTTTCCTGCATATTTACGGCAAATTAATTCCTTAAGCTGAGTATAAATTAATAATATGGAGAGCCAAATTATGTTTAGCGGAACCAGCGGTATTGTAAATTTTATTCTTTCAATACTCTTATTTCCATTGTTTTTCCAGGATGCATTTATCAGTTTTGCCTGGGCGTCCGGCGACCAGCTTTGGTTAATGCTTGCGAAACGTATGTTTCTATTATTGCCTGTCTTTGCAATAATCTTAGGCTGCTGGATCAGTATCGCATCCCTGTTGACGGTAATAATCAGACAAAACCGCCGTGAATTTGTTTCAGCCTTATTTATTACCTGGTGGGATTTGGGGAAAGCGGTTTTTTCCTTTTGGGGGGGCATTTTCAAATTCATCTTTTATCTCATTGCAGCGATTTTGGGATTATTAAAAGTTATTATATTCGGAGTCTGGGCGGTCATTCAGGAAATAATTTTTATGCCTTTCCGTTTGATAGGCGCCGTGGGTAAAAGCGTTGTCGGTTCAACGGTTCCCTGGATTGCAGTATGTTTAACAATGTTTTGGTGTTTGATTGAAGCGATGATTTTTTCATACGTTACCACTCCTTTGGTTATCGACACTTTCTCTAATATTACAGGAGAACAATTACCGGAAATATTTATCCGTATTCCTTTGTTTATTTTTCTGCTTTTTATCGTTCTGGGCAGTTATTCCGTTCTTTCCACTTTTATTGATTCCGTTAAGAAAAAAAGTTTCTCGTCTATTATCGGAATCGGCGTAATTGAGATAATAGTCCTTCTTGTTGAAGTAGTATTTCTTTACAGGGAATTTGTGGATTCTTTAGTGCCCTGGTTTGCCCAATATTCAGAAAACTTTGAACTTGGTATTTTCTGGACGCTGGCGATTTCATGCTTTGCCTGGTTTGGTATCAGAAGTTTATCATGGATTCTTTTTGCCTCTCATGGTACGCCTACGATTATGTCTGTTATCCAGGGTAAAGGGCTTGCATTTTCTCCCGGCGGCGAAATAAAAGCCCCTAAAAGCAAAACTATGGAAATCTCTACCGGATTTATGGATAAAATAAAAGAAGACACCGCCTGGATTCAGGCAAAGGGAGAAGAACTGCTAGCGTCTTTTATGCTGCCGCCGCTTCAGGTAATCGCCGCAGGCATAAATTTTTGCACTTTGCTCATAACCGGCAATCACTTGTTTGATCTTCCTTTCCAAAAAATGGATGATATTATGCATTCAAAAGTTTTAATTGAAAAGATTTCGAAAAAAAGTGAATCCGTATCTAAAAGCATAGGTAAAGATATTTGAACTTTTTATAGCCACTAAGACACAAAGACTCGAAGTTTTATTATTATTTATTTTTTCTTTTCACATAGCGACCATTTGCATGGGTGACTTTGTGTCTTGGCGGCAAGATAAATTCATCCCAAATCAGGATATGAATTTGAAAAATTTAGTATCTAAATTAACGGAGAATATCAGAATGTCAAAAATAAAATCTTTATATGTATTATTGTTTTCATTGACAATATTATTTACAAGTTGTGATTTTAAAAGTAACGCGAAACCCCGCCTTTCATTATTTGTAGGGGTTGATATCAGCGGTTCTTTTTTAAAAAGTAAATACTTTGACGATTCCATAGATTTTCTTGCCCATTATCTGTACGCTCACCTTAACGGTCTCGGCGGGCTGGATGTGCCAAGCGTTCTTTTTGTAAGTTCGATTGGCGGGGCTAAGGCTAACGAGCCCAAAACATTTTTTCCTATACAAACATTCAAAAATAAATCGATCAAAGAAATTAAAAAAAAGCTGCGGGAAATTTTCCCCAAAAAAGTATCCAATCCTTTTACAGATTATAACGCTTTTTTTAAACAAGTCGCCCTTACCGTTAGAAATAAAAATTTGGTTCTCAGACCTATTTCGATTGTTATGTTAAGCGACGGAATGCCCGACGTTAAGGGAAAAGGCAAAACCGATTTCAGCAGCATTATTGTAAAGCCGCTTGAAAGGTTATCGCGGAATGTTACTATCCGCCTGCTTTATACCAGCGCCGTTGTCGGGAAAAATTGGCAGACCAAAGTTAAAAGACGTAAAGTTAAAATATGGACACAGGACGCCGAAGTTTTAGTATCATGGAAAGACCCGGCAATTTTAATCCCTGAAAAACCCTTTGAAAAACAAAATTATTTTTTTGATTGGATAAAAGATAATGTGGATTTTGGCGTACGATCTCGCAGGGTGGACTGAGTTTGGGAATTTGCGAGGGGAGATTTTGGGGTTATCTTTTCTTACAAACATTTAGTCCGCCAGCTGACGGACTAAAGAATTATTCGGCTTAACGTTGGTGAATCATAGTTGGATTTATACTCCCTCGTATCAGAGTTAAGCATAGCGGTCTCTGATACGTGACGACGTTGCCTGAAATGCTTCACCCTTAACATCTGTTATTTCAACATCATCGCCTGAAACGCTTCGCCCTTACGCGCCTGCCGGAATAATTCCCCCCGTGTGTATCAGAGACCGCTTCGCTTAACTCTGATACAAGAAAAATCGTACTTCTCTTTTGATTTACGATCTTTTACTTCTTAAATCTTCTCCGAAGGAGTCCTGTGGACAATCTTCAATCATCAATTAACAATTATTCAGGGAGTTAGTTATCCTCGCTATAGCGCTGAAACATATCTTCTATTATCCCAAAAAGTTCCTTTATTTTAATTGGCTTTGTGGTATATGCGTCCATTCCACTTTCAAGGCATTTTCTCTTATCTTCTTCAAAGGCGTTGGCGGTCAAGGCAATAATGGAAATGTGTTTCCCTGAAGTTTTTTCCATGTTTCTTATTTCTGCTGTTGCCTCGATCCCATCCATCTCAGGCATTTGGACGTCCATTAACACTAAATCAAACCCGTTTTTTCCAATCAATTCAACAGCTTCTTTTCCGTTATTAGCGACAGTAACCTGCCAGCCCTGTTTTTCTAAAAGCCTAACCGCCATTTTTTGATTGATTAAATTATCCTCAGCTAAAAGGATTTTTAATGATTTATCTTTCAGAAGTGATTCTATCTTTTGTTCTTCAGACTTTTCTTTCTTTTTGCCTTCAGCCGCTAAAGAGTTTATAATGGCGTCGTAAAGTTTTGAACGGTTTACCGGTTTTAATAAAAAATTTGAAATCCCCAATTCTTTAGCTTTCTGCCTGTCGCCTTTCTCTTCGCTGGAAGTTAAAAATATAATAGGAACGTCAGCATATTCAGGGATTTGTTTTATTTTTTGTGTAACTTCAAATCCATCTAAATCCGGCATGTTTTTATCCAAAAGAATCAATTGATATGGATCGCCTTTTTGTTTAGCCGATTCTAATTCTTTTAAACCGGACTGCCCGCCAGAAGCTTCTGACGGTAAGAGTCCCCATATAGAAGTTGTATCCTGTAAAATTAAGCGGTTTGTCAAATTATCATCTATAATTAAAACTTTAAGATGCTTTAAATCCGGGAAAATAATTTTTTCTTTTTCTTTAGCTTTTTCAACTATAGCGGCGCGGATGGTAAAATTAAAAACGCTGCCTTTGCCAAGCTCGCTTTCCACCCATATCCTGCCGCCCATCTTTTCCGCTAATTGCTTTGAAATAGTCAGCCCAAGTCCGGTGCCGCCGTATTTCCTTGTAGTAGAACCGTCTGCCTGCGTAAAGCTGTCAAATATTCTATCCTGTCTTTCTTTTGGAATGCCGACGCCTGTATCAGAAACCCAAAAGTGTATAAGCGCTTCATTACCCTTTCTTTCTTCAATTCTTAAGCTGATAATAATTTCGCCTTTTTCCGTAAACTTTATGGCGTTGCCGATAAGATTAACCAATATTTGACGCAGCCTTACCGGGTCGCTGATAATATATTCCGGTATATCCGATATGATATGGCATAGAAGTTCAAGCCTTTTTTTATTAGCTCTTACCGCCAGGCTGGCGCCTGTTGTTTCCACAAGCTCGGGTAAGTTAAATTCCTTTTGTTCAAGTTCAAGCCCTCCGGCTTCAATTTTAGAGATATCTAAAATGTCGTTTATTATTCCTAACAGGTTATTCGAAGAGACCTTCATTATTTCCAAATATTCTTTTTGTTCTTCATCGAGCGTTGTATCGGAAATAAGCTCTGCCATGCCGATAATAGCGTTCATAGGGGTTCTTATTTCATGGCTCATACCGGCTAAAAACTCACTTTTAGCCTTGGAAGCGGAATCTGCTTCTTCAATGAATTTGAGTAATTCATTCTGCATTATTTTTCGTTCGGTAATATCGCGCAAAATACCCATTGCGTTCCATTTCCCTTTTATCTTTAGAGGTGAAATTGAAACTTCTATAGGGAATTCTGCACCGTTTTTCCTGACAGCCGCCAATTCAATTGTTTTCCCTATAGCGTCTCCCTGTCCGCTTTTTTGGAATATTTTAAACGCCTTGGTAGAAGATTCATAATAGCTTTCAGGAACAATAAATCTATGTAAATTTTTTTCCATCGCCTCCTTTTCCGTATAGCCGAATATCTTTTCCGCCGCTTTGTTCCAATATGAAATATTTCCATCGTTATCTATCATTATAATAGCCTCCTGAGCTGAATCGCTTATCATTCGAAATTTTTCCTCGCTATCGCGCAGCGCTTCCTCCGCCTGCTTTCGCTCAGTGAGGTCATTAACCCTTGCTTGTAAGAATACCTTGCCCCCAAATTCAACTCTGTTCAATAATACAGTAGCAAAGAACTCTTCTCCTCCAACTCTTTTGTGAATCCATTCAAAAAACTTCTCCCCTTTCTTCATCGCAATCTCGATCATTTTCTGTGCTTTTACTTCAGATAACTGTCCATCAGGTTGATACTCGGGAGATGTTTGCCAGGGTGTTAGAGAAATAAACTCTTCTTCATCTTTCACTCCAAACATCTCTGCAATCTTATTGTTCCCTGAAGTAAACCTCCATTCAGGAGGCTCTAAAGTCATAATTGCATCACCGGTCGTTTCATAAATAAATCTATACTTTTCCCCGCTCTTCTTCAATTCCTCCTCCGCATTCTTGTGCTCGCTGATCTCTGTTTCCAGTTTTTTATTGAGCTTTTCTGTGTTTTCTTTATCAATTTTTAAAATGTCAATCAGGTTGTGGTTTTCAAACTGGAGTTTTAAAGCGGTTATAATACTGGTGTTTATTTTCTGTGCGGTAATCAGCATTATGATCACAAAAAGAAGCATCATCCCGCCCATGGCAATATGAATTTCACTTCCCTCCGTAAGAAATTGTACAATAATAGGAATCGAAACAGGAACGCTGAAAGCGAGGAAGGCTTCCATCTTTACTGAATATGATCCTACAGATCCGGCTATCATTCCCCCAAATACAAAGGCAAGAAAAATCTGGTGTGCGATAGATTTTGCAGGAAAAAGAAAAACTCCGCCAAAACCCCAGACAATACCGATAGCCGCTATCCCAACAATCAGCCAGGTTCCCCAGTGCTCGCTTTTAATAGATTCAACCGAAGCGCGTTTATATTTATATACTAAAATATATCGAAACAAGGTTATCAAAAAACTACAAGCAAACCATGAAATTAACATGGTATGCGATACATTAGTCCACAAAATAAAAGTCAGGATTAATGAATTAACTAAAGTGGCGGCCATACTGGCAGGAACATTCGCATAAAGCAGTTTAATTTGTTCTGTATTCATCCTCTGTGTTTCATCCGAAGTTTGTGATTTGTTTAAAATTTGATCTTTCGCTTTATTTGTCATTCTGTATCCTCTCTGATTGAAGTTAAGCTGCGCTGGCATTCCTAATTTGTTGCTGAACGAAAAGGCACTTCTTTGTCATTTCGACCGCCGCGCCTGCCGGCGGGCAGGAAGGGAGAAATCTGTAACTTCAATAATCTCAAGGGTTGTAAGATTTCTCTCTTTTACCCGCCTAAGGCATCGTCCCTGCCTGCCTGCGGGCACGGCGCTTGAGGCGGAGGCAGGAAGCGCTGGAATTCTTCAGCAATTCATTAATTCAATTCTTCAACATTCTAATTTATCGGTATTTTTAACCGATTTGTTAGCTCGAATTTTAAATTAATCGGCGAAAATTAGCGCTCTCCACATTCACCCTTTGAAATATTTCAGTCTAAATCAATAAACAACTTTCAATGTGATTGTTTCACGGGATAAATTTACGTTCTATTAAATATTTAAAACCAAAATAAATTGTGGTAAAAATCGCTGAGAGGGGGAATACTTAGTAGCTTAAAGAAAATAGTAAAACAAGTTGATTAAAGAAATTTAGCTGGAATATAGTCCCGTAAGGGA
>JAUXGF010000425.1 GCA_030622395.1 Calditrichaceae bacterium | reverse complement strand
TTTTCCCGGTTCCTGTTTCAATTATCTAATATTGACGGTTATACCGCCTGTCCCGATTCTTTTTATCGGGGATACTCCTATTCTCAAACTAATTACAGATCGGTATATTATTGAAGACATTCTAATCATAGAAATAATCCTGGTCCGACACCGGAAAGACGCCTACAGATAATTTTATCCTGAAACACTAACAGTAGCAGCGCCGAAACCGCCCGACTAATGGGTATGCCCCACCCTAGGCGCAGCGTCCCTGTCCCATCCCACAAGGGATCCCTTTTCTGAAGGAACGCCTGCGGTGCGGGACGGGGACTCCTGTGGAGCGGGAGTGGCTAACTAAAATACTGCAACACCCGGCTAATCCGAACTATTTCAGTATACAAAAGTCTGTTTAAATTCAATACAAATAAACCCGAGGCCGGGAACGGAAATTTTTAATAAATGATCCCCTGCCAAATCATCAATCTTCTTTTGTGAAATTAAATCATACCATTCAGTTAGCGAGCCTTTTTGAACATCTAAAGCTTTAAGGGTTATCTCTAACTTATGCGGGTTGTGGTTAACTACGGCGGTGCGAAAACCGTTATCGGTTTTTGTAACGGCGACGTCAACATTTTCATTTGTTCCGAGAATGTCTGCCGGGCGTGTTACGCTGCAAACCGCCATTGCATAATCAATAACGTCGCGGATCAATTCCGGAATTTGCCGGGCGGCGGTTGCTGCGTCAAGGGCGACGGTTACTACAGTTCCCTTGCCGTAACTATTTATGATAACAGCAGGCGACCCGTCTTCAAACCCGGCGATGACTTTTCCTTTATAGCGCTTCCACAACGGAAGCTGAACAGAAGGGAAAGAACATTGATCTCCGCTAAAAACACGTTTACCCGCAGTTTTTTTAATAATGATTGAAGAATGCTCTTTTGTTCCTGCTTCTTCCACGCCGAACAATTCTTTCCGTTCATAACTGCTTGACCTCGCCATCGGAATCTGCGGACCGAAAGCAATAACAGCGCCGCCTTGTTCAACAAAATCTTTAATCCAGTCGCTGTCCGTTCGTTTTAAACCGGATATATTGGGAAGGATAATTATTTTATTGTTTTTCAACAGGCGGGGACAAACCGCTTCGTTTGCATGATTAGGCCAATAGGGATAATCTTCATTCAGGGGCGGCGCATAAGGCAAAATATCCACAGGAATGCCAAGATTTCTAAAAGCGTCCAAAGCGGGCAGAAAATAATTAAACCAGCGCTCGATCACCCAATCGGAATGTGGAAAATAAACAGTCAGGTTATTCGGCTTTTTAGAAATATTTTCCCAAATCAAATCAAAAGCCTTTATGCCGTCTGCAACAGCCTGACGGCTTCGCCGGATTTCCGGATACTTTTTTTTGCTATTAGCAAATATATTGGAACTATAGGTAAAAAGGCTGATACCGTCAGACCCGGCAGCAGTTGCCGCGCTTAAAATTTGGGGATAGATATTTTCGTAAGTTGTAGCGCTGTGATCCTTTGATATTCGATTTTCAAGATAACCGAACAATTCGACATGGGTTAAGGCGATTTTATTTTGCAGGTATTTCGCTCCCACTCCTAAGGAACAAAAATCTTTAACCCGCCGGATTGGATATTTTTTACGATTATCCGGACGGTAACTTGCCATTACCATGCCCTGAAAAATAATAATATCTAATGATTCGATAATGCCGATATAACCCGCCAGCATCGGATCGTCAACATAAGGAGCGCACCCGCTTAAAAGTCCGGGATTAAGAGATTTTACATGATCGCAAAATTCGCGCAGAAAGGGCGCAAAGTAAGTGCCGCTGCCTTCTAAGTAAGTATAAAAACCCGTTAGCGATGGATGGTGGCTGTAAAGAATATATAACTCTTTCATAATAGATTTGATTTCAGACATTCTATCTTTGGAATGAGATTTCCTGGTCAAGTCCCAGCTTACAGACAGCAAAACAGGGAAACCCTTTTTGTCCCCATGCCGGAGTATTGCTTCCACAATATCTTTAGGCGAGCCGGGGGCAATATCGGTCTTACAAATTTTAGATGGAAAGTGCGCCTTTCTGCCAATAAGACCATGGGCGATAAGAAAATTGCCGCCGATTTCCCGGAAGTCCTGTAAATATTGAGAAATGCTGTGGTCGGGATTGTCGCCGTCAATAGTCGAAGGATAGAGAAAATCAGCTATAATTTTCCCAAATAAAAATGACGCTTTACCCACAGCCGTAGGATTATCCTTGTCCCCCGTCCAGGCATGAACGGCATATAATCCCTTAGTTGCGTCATCGCTTAAAATTACCTGTCCATGATAAACATTGTGTTTATTCTTATCTTTTATTAAGGAAAACTCGCCGCTCCCTAAAGAAGGTTTTAATAGAACAGCGCGGATTTCACTATTCGTGGATACGCTTGACCTAGTCATAATTTCAACTTTAACCGTGTCCCCCGCTTGAGGCTTGGAAGGAGTTACTTTTATGTTGATTATCTCTTTTGGGGTTGAGCCTAAAGAAAAACTTATCAGCGTAATTAAAAATAAATATGAAATCAGCGGCTTGTAGATTGTTGGAAAATTTATCATCTGTACCTCTATTTAAATAATTGGATTAGCAATGACGGTAAGGTATCCAAAATCTGATCCTGCAGCGCAGGCTGTCGAAAATTAAAATATTAACCACTCCCGAACAACTGTCCTAAACAGACATTGCAGGACGCCTTGTCCTACGGAGCGGCGGAATTACACAAATTATACGAAAACACATAAGAAATATAAAAAATAGCCAATTCTTAGCTCTTTGAATTCAGTGTGGATCGGTGTTATTCGGTGGCTAACTATGAGCGACACCCTGTTAATCTGGAATATTATTTTAATCGGAAATTATTCTAAACTCTGTACAAAATTAAGATATGATTTGTAGCGCAGCGCGTGGATATGCCCTTCTTCCACAGCCTGTTTTACAGCGCAATTTTTTTCAGTAATATGCAGGCAGTCGCTGAACTTACAAGATTCGGCAAACCCTGCAAATTCCCTGAAATAAAAACGCGCCTCAGTGCGGTGGATATCAATAAAATCAATAATTTTTATACCGGGTAAATCAATCACTTCTGTTTGATCGTTTAATTTATATATTTTAACCTTCGAGGTTGTGTGTTTTCCTTTTTTGGTTGCGCCGCTTACTTCACTAACTGCAATTTGTAAATCCGGCGCCAT
>JAUXGF010000299.1 GCA_030622395.1 Calditrichaceae bacterium | reverse complement strand
CATATTTATTCATCGTGAATCTGTCTTCAATACCGAACGCTTTAAAAAAAGAAAGCGTGATCCTTTCAATTTCATCTTCACTTAGATTTGTAATATTTCCCAGGTTACCAAGTACCTTTGTAGCGGGCTGTCCCTTTTCATTTCGATAAGAGTGAACGTATTGAAGATAGCTTTTGTCTTTGGATATAGTACATCTGAAGCGTGCCATTACATTGTCCTACTATTAAATTAATCGAACGCTTGTAATATAGGTATATTTTCACCCGATGTCAATAGGCTGGTTGTACTACATTATTTTAAAGAAAAATAATCAAAATCCCGCAAACCCTTGATATATAAGGGCTCGTGATTTTGAAAAAGCTGATTTTGGGGAGCAAGTGTCAAACACGAGATATAGAATTTAGATTTAAGGTAATAGTTCAAGCCCGTATGAGGATTGGAGTAGTGGAGTGCTGGGGTAATGGAGTGATGGTTGAAGAAAGATTGGAATAGTATGATTAATGGTTAAATGGTTACATTCTATCCCTATCACAAACAATCTATTCTTCAAAGACCTCAAAGGTTTGGGAAAACCTTTGAGGTCTCTTCTTTTTCCCATTACTCCATCACTCCACCACTCCATTACTCCGGTTCTTCACAGTTTGTTTTTCATCAACGAATCTGTCGTCCGCCGTCAACCGGCAGTATGGCGCCGGTAATATAATCCGAGCCTTCCAATAAAAAGCGCACGCTTTTAGCAACGTCTTCAGCGCAGCCCTCCCGCTTTAATAAAGTTTGATCCAATGCGTAAATCTTGTCTTCTTCAGACATACTTTCGGGCAGCACTACCGTGCCGGGATTAATACAGTTAACTTGAATATGAGGAGCTAAGGCTTTTGCCAATCCTATGGTCATGGCAATAATGCCCGCTTTGGAAATAGAGTAAGGGATAAAAGCGGGGAATGGGGATACGGCTGACGCGTCGCCAATATTTATAATTTTACCGGCTTTTTGTTTAAGCATGTGACGACCGGCTTCCTGCGCTATGAAAAAAGCGCTTTTTAAATTCAAATTATTGAAAGCATCCCAATCTTTTTCAGTAACCGAACCTAACGGGGTTTTATAAAATACCGCCGCATTATTTATCAACACATCAATTCTGCCGAAAACCCGGATTACTTCGTTAATAATATTTTGCGGAGCTTTAGCTTCACTTAGATCGCATTTAAAAATATGTGTACTTCCGCCGTTTGCGCTTATTTTTTGTTTCAAGCTTAAAGCAGCGTTGCCGCTGGAATGATAATGGCAAAAAATCTTTGCTCCTGCTTCGGCAAGTTCAAGGCAAATTGCCCTGCCTAAGCGAACGGCGCCTCCGGTTACTAAAACCACCTTTTCTGATAAATTCAATTTTCATCCCTTTTGTTATTCATATATTCAGGATTGTGAATAATTAGTGTCTGAACGAAAAAGCACTTTTCTGTCATTTTCCCACAGGGACGCGCCGCTCCGCAGGGGTCCCTGTGGGAAAGGCGTCCCCGTGGGAAAATGACAGTTTTGGCTTAGTTTTCGTTCAGGCAATAATTAATTAATACAGCGCTTAACTGACAAGTTAAATTCATATCCTTTATATAATTTAATGTATAATTAAACTATTATCATTAAAAAAAATTGTTTAACAAATTAAAAGGAGTGTTTATTAATTTTCCGGTTGAGGCAAGGTTGATAAAAATAACTAATAAAGCTTACTAATAATATTTATAATAGCCGGTTACAATGAATATATTAATTTGATTCGATTTTAAATAGATAAGAAACAACTATTATCCAATTGTACTTTTTTATTATTTGTATGTTATCCAAAAAGAAGTCTTAATTTTTGTGGCTTACGAGCTTTATCATTGTAGAAATGATATTTTTTAATTTTGTGATTGTAAAAGGTTTCTGAAGAAATTTATGCCTGTCATCCATATCAATGTCTGTATTCGAACAATCATTTACATAGCCCGACATAAAAATTACCGGCATGTCCGGTAGAAACTCTTTAAGTTTTTTGTATGTTTCCCCGCCGGACATTTTCGGCATCAACAGATCAATTAACATTAAATCAATTTCATTACTATGCTGTGAGGCAATTTTAATTGCTTCCGCGCCGCTTTCCGCAGTATACGATTCAATGTTTAATATTTTCAGAACCTCGGATATTATCTCCCGCAAAGATATTTCATCATCAACCACTAATGCTCTTTTAACAGACTGACCCAATAATTACCTCCCGTTCTATAAAAGAAAATTTTCATTATTCTTAATGTTTTAATATACTTCGTCTGTTTTTATAAAAAATTAAGCTTATTTTTAAATATTTTCAAAAAGCAGGATTTATTCTAATTTTTTCCAGAGATTATATTTTTTATTGTTTTATAAATAAAAATTATTGAATTTATGTTTGACTTGTAAATAGACAAACCAGCCGGAGAGTAAATGGGAATTTCATTAGTTGACGGAATAATAATTGTTGTTTATTTAATAATAGTGGCTTTAATCGGATCGCTTTCCGGAGGCAGGCAAAAGTCGGTTAAAGATTATTTTATGGGAGGCTCCAATGTGCCCTGGTGGGCTGTGGCTTTTTCGATAGTCGCCGCAGAGACAAGCAGTTTAACCTTTATCAGCATTCCGGGCTTGGCATATTTAACGAATTTGAATTTTTTGCAATTAACCTTAGGCTATCTGATTGCACGGATCATTATAGCTATCTTGTTTTTGCCTGCTTATAAAAAAGGCGGATTGGTAACAGCTTATGCATTTTTAGAAGAACGCTTTGGATTTCGTACGCGGCGTTATGCATCTTCGGTTTTTCTGTTAACACGGATTGCCGCCGACGGCGTGCGCCTTTTTTCTACAGCCATTCCCCTGGCAATTATTTTTAAAACAAGTTTATTCTTCCAAAATTGGTCAACTTTTAATATTTATTTAATATCGATTATTATCATCGCCGCCGTCTCTCTAATTTATACTTACACCGGCGGGGTAAAAGGCGTAATCTGGGCTGATGTTTTGCAAATGACTATTTATATCGGCGGCGCTTTGATGGCATTAATTATATTGCTTGGTCATTTACCCCCTGATTTTACTGTGATCAGCTTGGGTGATAAACTTAATCTTTTTAATTTTAATTTTGGCGATTCGATTGCTGATTTCTTCCGTAAGCCTTACACTTTTTGGGGATCGTTGATCGGCGGCGCATTTCTGTCTTTGGCGTCGCATGGCACAGATCAGCTAATTGTTCAGCGTTTGCTTACGACCCGCACGCTTAAAGACAGTCAAAAAGCAATTGTAACCAGCGGCGTCATTGTAATGTTTCAATTTGCTCTTTTTTTGGCGGTAGGATTATTGTTGTATGTTTTTTACAAAGGCGTTTTAATTACTGATCCCAGCGCTCCATTTCATAAAGCTGATGAAATTTTTCCATTCTTTATAATTCATCATTTGCCTGTGGGTATAAAAGGCATTATAGTAGCGGGATTGTTTGCAGCGGCAATGTCTACTTTAGCGGGTTCTATCAGCTCGCTTTCCAGTTCGGCAATGTTTGATTTGTATAAACCCATATTTGGTAAAAACAGCTCCCAAAAACAAGAATTATTTGTATCCAGAGTTTTCACCATTGTTGCCGCGCTTATATTAACGCTAACGGCTTTTATATTTATTCAATTAAATCAGTCTGTAGTGGAAATTGCTTTGGGCATAGCTTCCATTACTTACGGAGGTTTATTAGGGACATTTTTATTAGGGCTGCTTTCTAAGAACGTGAGCGAAAAAGGGGCGTTGATCGGCTTTACCGCCGGTATAGTCGTTATGCTTTCCGTAAGTCTTCTGCCCATTCTGTGTAATGTTACGCCGATTGTCCACTGGACCTGGTATGTAGCGCTGGGAACTGTGGTAACAATATCGATCGGAATATTTTTTAAAAAACAACAATGATGTAATATTCTTTATATAGGAATTTCAATATATTATTAAAATAGATACTGGACACTGGTCGGAGCGCAGCGTAGATTCCGGCTTGTTGAAAATACTGGATAAAGAAACTTGATCATTCCCTCATCCAGTAATCGGTATACCTGCAAAAGCGGCCTGCCCGCCGCAGGCGCAGGGATTTACGCTCCGCTCCAACCAGCATCAAGTATCAAGCATCCAGTATCGCTTTCATTAATTAATTTGCATAGCTATGTTCTTAGTAAGCCCTTATTTTTACCTCTTGCCTGAAAATAAAAGATAGTGTAAATTATGTTTACACATGAACTAATATCTCGATAATCGGGCTGTTACCAAATAATAAGAAAACCATTAAAAACGGTTCTTTTTGATTTTATTTTACAATTAACACCGCGATTAATCACGGTGTTATTAGATATGATAGATTATAGTTTAGCCGTTTCAACGGTCTTTATAACACACTAAAATAATTTACAACAGCTTGTTTTCAGGACAACGAACGGGTGGAACAACTCATCCCCCGGCCCCTTCTTTTTTCAAAGAGAAGGGGGAAAAGTCCCCCTTTCTTTCTTAAAAAAGAGAGGGGGATTT
>JAUXGF010000283.1 GCA_030622395.1 Calditrichaceae bacterium | reverse complement strand
ACTTAAGGATTCGTATATTTTTGGCGAAGATTGAAAATAATGGAACATTTGAAATATTATTAGAGAGGCGGGAACTTTTTAATCAAAAATTATTAAACATAAGTATAGTTCTTTATAAAAGCCGGGGATATTAATGCCGCTTACATCTGACCAAATTTCTCAAAATTATAAAAAGTGTTTTGATCTTGCCGTTAAACTTATTGCTCAATCTAATCGAACCCGCGGTTATGAGATTGATAAATCTAATCAACAATTAATAGACCTGGCGCAATCCGTTACCGGCGATGAAAATATTGTACGGTTAATTCAAGACACACTTTTCAATCCTCCCGAATATGAACCTGCCCTTCGCGCCGCCATCGATACGGTAAAAAATGAATTGTTCTTTGATGTTAATAAAAAACGTTTTCTATCCTTAGATAAACACAATTTGGATTTTTTAATTTACAACAATCCTTCGGAAACTGAAACCGTAGTGGATTTAAGAGACGAAGACCAGGAGCTAAAACTGCTGAATATTCTTGAATCAAAATTATCTCAAAACGGTTTTACATATTTAAAAAATAGAATTCTGCCGCAAATTTCAGATTGGCAGATTGGAATACGGAGACTGTTTCACTTAAAGAATATTGAAATCAAGGAACAGGAATTATCCAAAATTGAAAATAAAATCAAACTGATCCGCCGTTTTTATCCCAAAGGCAATATTCCAGTCACCTCAAACCTTGACGGCAGAGAACCGCTCGACGAAAAGCAGATCATTAATTGTTATAAAAATGTCTACATAGAAATTGAACCGCGCTTCCCGCCTTATTTCCTGCAAAACAACGGACAGAGGCGGGCTGCACTTTTAACCCGTTTTCTGATTGAAGAAATTTTGCAAAGCAATCCTGAAACAATTCTCAAGCAAAAAAACGAAACATTTTTTATTCGTCACAAATTGCAGAACATCTACCGCCTGTTCAATTATTCCGCTAACCGTGCTTTGGGCAATGCTTATCCGGCGTTAATCCCGCCATGGCTGCACAGCCGCGCACAAGAAAATTACTGGGAAAAAGAAGAAAACCGTATGCATGCCATCCGCTGGCTTGTGGAAAAGCGGATAGGCATTACAGCCCAATGTTTTCGCAAAGCGTACATTCCCAGAAAAGTCTTTGCTGAAAACGGACTTTCTTATATGTTTAATAAATATTACAATTCTGTTTCAAAGGCTTTAAAATCGGCTTACCCGGCAATGGAACCGTGGGAGCTGGGCAGCGTACCGCTTGATTATTGGACAGAGGAAAATTCCGCCCGCGCCGTCCGCTGGATTATAGATCAAAATAACTGGCAGCCCAATGAATTAGCCGGGCTTGTCCGTAAAAAAATCTTTACCCGCAAAACATTCAGCGAGTTCGGATTAGCTACGCTTTTTGAGAAAAAATTCGGTAAAAATATCTTTAGCGCTGTTTCCATCGCTTATCCCGGAAAATTTCATCCGTGGCAATTCGGCAACGTAGCTTCGGATTACTGGGATGAAAATAAAAACATATATCATGCATCTAAATGGATTGTACGGCAGGAGGGCATTGACGAAAAAGAAATACCTAAGGCGGTGCGAAGCAAACGTATAAATTTTAATATTTTCAAAAAATATTCTATAGACGCAGCTCTGAAACGTCTATCCAAGGGCAGCCTCGAACGATTATTTGAGCCTTATTTTTGGCGTGAACACCGGCGCTGTCTAGAGGAATACAAATTACTGTTTAAACTAAACGGACTGATTCGATCCGAAAAAGGCGCAAACTTTTTTACGAATTATCTACTTTACGGATTTTTTACGCCTGCGGTTCAGCGGGTATCCAACGACTATGCCGCCAGATATGAACGCATGTTCCGCCGCATTCAAAGACGAAAATAGGACAGCAGATGATTGACTATTGATGATTGATAATTGAAGATTGTCTACAGGACTCTTTCGGAAATCATAAATCTTAAAACAAAAGAAATTTACGATTGGTGATTGGCGATTGAAGATTGAAGAAGTAAAAGATCATAGATCATAAATCGTTAATCGTAAAATCGTAAATCAAAAGAGATGTACGATTGATGATTGGTGATTTTCCACAGGACTCCTTCGGAGAAGATTGAAGAAGTATAAGATCGTCAATCAAAAGAGAAGTTTATGATCGTTTATAAATCCAGAGCCGGAATCATTCCTTTATCGGCAGTAAACAATTGAGAGACTATATACCATTCATTCATACCGAGGGAAGACGCTGTCTTAGAGAGGCGTTTATATTCCTGCAATGTTCCCTTCTTTTTAATTTCCAATGCGATATTTTTTTCAGGCAATATAAAATCGATTTCAGCTCCGCTTCGTTTTTGATAGTAATTGATCTTTCCATATTTACGGATAGTGTTATACACGCAATTTTCCAATAGAGCGCCGCCGGAGATTTTTGAAAATATGGTCAGGATACCGTTATCGCAAAAATATATTTTTTTAGTGCCGCTAACCTCACGATCAACATTACGGCTAAAGGGAGATATCAGGCTTACAAAATAAGTGCTCTGTAAAAAAGATAGATAATTATAAACCGTTTCTCTAGATACGCCAATCTCCGACGCTAACTTAGTTATCTCTAATTTTGAACCTGTACGTTCCATTAGCAAAAGCAGTAAATCTCGAAAAATATTAATACGCCGGAAATCTGCTAATATCTTAACATCTTTTTCAAAATAAGAAATAAAAATATCCTTTAAATAAATCTCTTTTTGTGCTGGATCGGTAACCAGAACAACCTGCGGAAAGCCGCCATAAATCATATATTCTTGATAATGAGCCTTATATTTTTCATAAGAAATCAAGCTTTTATTTTTACTTTTCGCTTCAAATTTATTATTTATATTCTTGGTTACTTCTTTAAAAATTAAAAACTCCTGAAAGTCAAGCGGGAAAAGTTCAAAGATTATTTTCCTACCGGCCAGACTCTCAGAAAATAAGTTTTTAAGATAAAAACTACTAGATCCGGTTAAAAAGAACTTTACGTTATAGTGATCATAAAGATATTTTATGGCTTTAACAACTCCGGGCGCTGTCTGGATTTCATCTATAAATATATAGGCTTTTTCCTTATTTGATAGACCGTAGAGACTAAGATTAGCCCAAATATTGTTATAGTCAATCTCCTCGAAAATTTTTTGTTCAATTATATTTTCTAAATCGAGAAAAACTTTATTAGCGCTTTCTATTTTTTCATATAACATGCGCATCAGGGTTGTTTTACCTACACGGCGCATTCCTGTGACCAGGATAATTTCTTTTGACCCGATCTGCGTTTCGATTTCCGTCATAATTCTTCTTGTAAATTGCATGGTACAACCTTACAAATTTATAACAAATTTGTCAAGTATAATTCGACATATTTGTATAATTCCTCGGTTAGTCAGTTGTTAGTTGGGTAAAAAATTGAACAACGCTTGAGAACCCACCCCTAACTCCTCCTTCCACAGGAACTCCTGCGGAGCAAGAGGGGAATTAATTCATGGCATTGTGAGGAGCTGGCATTTTTATTTCTATTAGTCTAAATTAAAATATGAGCAAGACATTTATTCCATCTTATATAGAACTATATGAATCGGGTAAACTGAAAGAACGTCTCGAACAGTTAGAGGAGTTATTAAAAAACTGTAAAGTTTGTCCGCGTAGCTGCGGCGTTAACCGTTTAAAAGAGTTTAGCGGTTTTTGCCGATCAGGTTATGATCCTTATATTTCTTCTATTTGCGATCATCACGGGGAAGAGCCGGTTCTTTCCGGCAGCAACGGTTCGGGGACGATATTTTTCGGGAGCTGCAACCTGCGCTGCGTTTTCTGTCAAAATCACGATATCAGCCAAAACCAAAATTTCTTCACCCGGCATGTAATGGATATCAAGGAATTAGCCCGGCAAATGATTATCCTGCAAAATGACAAGAAAGTGCATAATATTAACTTCGTTTCGCCTTCGCACTTTGCGCCTCAAATGGTACGGGCAATTTACGAAGCAATCCCTTTAGGCTTACAGATTCCAATCATATATAATTCTAACGCTTATGATTCACTTTCCACTTTAAAATTGCTTGACGGCATTATTGACATTTATTTACCCGACTATAAATATTCGGATGATACGGCAGCGCAAAAATATTCACAGGCAAAATCTTATAACAAATACGCAAAAGAAGCCATCAAAGAGATGTACAGACAAACAGGCAATTTACAGGTGGATAAAAACGGCGTCGCTCAACGCGGTTTAATAGTGCGTCATTTAATTTTACCCAACGATTTAGCCGGCACAAAAGAGGCGCTTTCCTGGCTGGCAAAAGAACTTTCCCCAAAAGTTACAATCAGTTTAATGGCTCAATATTATCCCTGCCATAAAGCCCTTCGAATTCCTTTACTTTCCAGAATAATTACCGGCAAAGAATATTTGAATGCTTTAAACATAATGAAGGAATTAAATTTGACTAACGGATTTACACAGGAAATGGACGCGCCTGAATATTATTTACCTGATTTTGGCAGGGATGGTCATCCGTTTGAAGATAGGATTGACGGTTGAATGGTTGCTTGGAATGCTGGAATATTGGAGTGGTGGAGTATTGGAAGAATGGAATAAAAATTTGTTTTTGGAACAAATTATAACCGTGAGGTTTTTACTTATTACTATAATTTACACGTTGACTAAATATTTTTATTTTATT
>JAUXGF010000366.1 GCA_030622395.1 Calditrichaceae bacterium | reverse complement strand
TTTGATATTCTGTGTATATTTGAATAAATTTGAATAAAAAAGGAGATATTTGATGTCAAAAACGATTACCTTAAGAGTTGATGAAGATACATATAATATATTTAAAGTTGCCGCACAGGGTGAAAAAAGATCGATTTCTAACTATATCGAATTTGCTACCATTTCTTATTTGTCTAATCAACTTTATGTCTCAGATGAAGAAATGAGTAATATTTTATCTGATAGACAACTTATATCTAATCTCAAAAAAGCGGAAAATGATATAAAAGAGGGAAAATATAGGATTGTCTGATTATTTTAAAATAGCAGAGACCGAAACTTTCCAAAATAGTATTGAAAAACTTAAATATAAAAAATTGTACAATAAAATTTTTACCTATATCTATCCTCAGTTACGTATTAATCCCTTCTTCGGACCCAATATAAAAAAATTAAAAGGACAACTTGAAGGTCTATATAGATATCGTATAGGTGATTATCGATTATTTTATAAAATCGATGCTAAAGGGATGTTAGTATTTATTTTAGATATTTATGATCGAAAAAGTGCCTATTGAGCAAAATGAAATCAGTCAATTATCGTTACTTAATTCAATCCATCTTTGAAACTTTTCGACCTGTGCCTATGGTGCTAAATCTGAAGGAATGAAACAAAAACTATATATTACCTCAGAACATGAATCATATAATGGTTATGAATATAAAACCGATATACTATAAAAGTACTCAAATCGAAATTTAGAATTAACACATATTTTAAATTTTATTTAAATATAGATACGAAAATTTACTATGTTTTACTCTGTAAATAATAAATATATATATGTGGAAAGGGCGGTCACGGAAACTCCTAACATAATTGAGGAATAAACGTCAAACTCAACAGATTTATCATAATAATGATTCATGCGTGAAATGCTGGAAGTTGCATTGTATTTATCATAATAATCGTCGGCTCTTCTCTTTAAATAAAAGGACGTCCAATTTGCGGCGATGGCGGCAGTTATCAAACCCGGTTTAAGGGATTTTTTAAAAATGGAAGGTTTTTTATTTGAATATTGATTCTGTATATTAACGGGTATGCTTGTTTTATTTAAATCATGGATTTGACTTAATTTGTATTTTTGTAATTTCAGATCAATGCGCAGGGTTTCCGCCGCTTGAATATCAAATTGATGCATTTGAGAGGTTATGGACCAGTTCTTGTTATTTATGGGGCTGGCTTTCAGCGTATGTTTGCCGGGCGGTAAAGGTAAATACTCAAATGAATTTTCGTTAATTAATGAATCATCTATTTGAATCTGCCATGTTTCCTTATCCGGCAGGAAAAGGTAACCGGATTCCTTTTCAACCTGTGCGGCGGCGTTGTTTGATAATCCTAATAACAATAGAAGAAAAAAGTAAAGCCGGAGCTGGAATGTTTCAAATTTGCGGTTTGAGTATTTAGTATCAGAGCCCGCTCCGCTTAACTCTGATACAAGAGCGTCCCGACTAGCAGGGTGTTGCACTATAGTGTTGTTTCTGTCATTTCGAGGATCTTTTAACGAGAAATCTATTGTTGTTATTGACGTTATAAGATTTCTCACTCCGTTCGAAATGACATTTTGGGTGTTCTGCAACAGCCTGATGGTCGGGATGTAATGAGTCTTCACTAACAAACGAGATTGTATGTTTTGAAATGTTATAAATTCTCGGCTTGAGTATTTATTACTCTGCTGCATCTTTTTCCTCTTTGTTTACTATGAATGATGCTATATATTTATATTCATAGCTTAAGAACAATTTTTCATTCAATATTACAGGCAAAGATTTAAGCCGTCCTTCTAATTTGATTTTCTGAATGATTTCGCCGTTTTTCTTATCAATAACGTAAAAATGTTTTTGAGCGGTTCCTGCGAACAGGGCGTTATTTGTAACTAAAATCGGCGCAGACGGGGGACCTTCCAATTGAATTGTCCATTGTGTTTTGTAAGTATCTAAATTGATTGCGGCAATCTTACCGTCGCTTAAAGGGATAAATAATGACTGCCTGTCTGTAGACGGCGCTGTATAAAGTTTAACGCCAAAGGGTTTCTTCGTAATAATTTTGCCGTTTTTAAGATCAATGGAATATAAATTTCCCGGGTAGGTAACTATAAAAATACGATTATCGACAATAAGAGGATGGGTAAAAACGCCTTCATTTAATTCCAGGCTCCAGTTTGTTGTGCCGGATGAGGCATTATAATTACGAATTATGCCGTTCTGCGAGGCGGCTATTAAGTTGTTATCTTTAAAGGCAAGGCTGCTTGTAATTTTATCGCCTGTGGCGGATTCCCAAATTTTTTGTCCGTCAGCGGCGTTTAAGCAAATAACAGCCCCGTTTAAAGCGCCATGAAAAACACGATCTTGGGAGACTATCGGCGAGCTTACCGACATATATCCCTTTTGCCGCCAGACTGTTTCCCCTTTGTAAATATCATAAGCGCTTAAACCTTCTTTGCCAATTTCGGCGGCAATATATAAAAAGCCATTATGAAAAGTCGGCGGCGCTGAGATTGCCCGTGAAATTTTAGTTTTACTGTTTTTGCCAAAATTATTAGAATTAATTATGTATAGATGACCGTTATGGGTAGTTAATACTATTTGATCTCGTATGAAGCATAATGTCTGTGTTGGCATTCCACTGAGACTTTCATCTTTTTCAAAAATAATTGGTAAAGGCATATTTTCATTAAGATAATTGTGATGTTGAAAGTTAACGCCTTCTGTGAAAATCGGACATATTTCTTCTGCGTTATTAGTTTTAAGTAAACGCGGGTTTTGGCACGAACTAATTAATACGGCTAAAATAGTAATGTACAAAAATTGTTTCATTTTTATAGCTCATAGATTTTGTTGTAATTAAACCCACCCATCCAGCATCCAGTATTCAGTAACAGGTAATCGGTGATCAATCAGTGATCGGTATTCCCGCTCTGCTCCTGTATGCGCTAAGAGAAGCGCGGCAGGCAGGCCATCCAGTATCCAGTATCAAGCATCTATTTCGGTTTAACTTTCCCGACCATTCAGACGCTAATTAAAAATCCCAACCGAAAAAGAACTGGGTAAAATTGCTGCTTGAGATAGTTTTAAAATCGGTGCGTCTTCCCATGTCCAAACGTAATACCAGTAATTGGGCGAACCTTAAGCGCACGCCCAATCCAAAACTGCCTAATAAACCTTCCCGCTTTTCATTCCAGGCGTTGCCGGCGTCAAAAAAGAGAGCGCCGCGGATACTGTTAAAACCGATAGAAATGAATGGCAAACGGATACCTATTAAATCAATAAAAGGAAAGCGGAGTTCTTGACTGAGTAAGAATATACGTTTTCCGTGCAATGACCAGCGCCGGTAGCCGCGTAAGTCCCAGCTTCCGCCAAAATAAAACTGTCTTACTTCTTTGCCTTCGTTAAAAAGCGAAAGAAGTCTTACGGCATAAGCGCTGCGTAAACTTAATCTAAAATATTTACGAATATCGATTAAACCGGTAATATAATTGACTTCGGAATATGCAAAATCGTAAGTGTTGCCCAATGTGATATTAATTCTTTGTCCGTCAATCGGCCCTGAAACGCTCCATATTGAATTATCATGTATATATGAAATAAAGCTTGAGTTCAGGTATGCATTGCGTCTTTCATAAAACCAGTCCTTGTCCGAATAAGATAAATTTTGATTAAATTCAAACCTGGAAAATTGGGATAGGGGATAGCTGATCATAAAAAAGCCGCCCAATCTATCTTCATGATAATACATATCCGCAGGATTATAATAGTATCCGGCAAAGCGATAGGCTCCATAAGCATAGTTGACCC
>JAUXGF010000025.1 GCA_030622395.1 Calditrichaceae bacterium | reverse complement strand
GGATGTATCCAATTTTGATAATGATATTAACAATATTAATAGTTTACAAGCGCAAATTAAAAACATACCAACCGAATCAATGCTTAATAAAATGAAAATAATCGAAGAAAATTTGGGTAATATCTTTTTATTTGCTTCAGAAGGTAAAAACATAAAAATTTACGGTATTTTTAATAAACAAATAGAAAATCAAGGTTATATATATAAAGACAGTAAAAGCTGGGAAGAAGAAGAATAAAATTTGAATAATTTAAAAAAGTGGAATTAAAGGAGGGCCTCCCCTCCTTTTTTAATATGCAGAAAAAAATTATGCACGATATTTTCGGAATATCTTTTTCAAACATAGGAATACATATAATATATGTTTCTCAAACTGATGAAAACAGCAACTTATTATTTGTAGATACTCTGCCTTATCCTTTTACCTTTAGTTATAACACCTTTTTTTCCAAAGAAAATTTAAACAAAATATCAGCGCTTATTCTTAAGCAAAAAGCAGATAAGCGTATTAACGATTTAGAGCTTTTCCTATCGCTTCCCATTAATTTTGCTTTCATTAAAAGAATCGCCGTGCCCCTGGATGTTGATGACACAGTATTGCATTCACAAATTGAATGGAGCTTAAGAAAGTATTTGCCCAACGATTTGTCCGAATATAAAATCATAAAGACAGATACTCAATACTTACATACTAACTATAAAGAATTAGTTATTATCTCTATAGATAAATCCATTATTAGCAAGCTAAATGAGTTTGCCGTTAACTGTGGCGCATCCCTTAAGCAATTAGTGTTAGATAATTTTTCTATTGAAAATTATTTAAATGCTAATAATGTTCTTGACAAATCTATGAATCAACTGGTTTTTAGAATTGAAAAGTATAACATCGATACACATGTTTTTATAAACGGGAAATACTATTTATCATTTTTAGATAATTTAAACGCTCCTTCAGAAAATTATACTATCGAAGAAAAAATATTAGAGTTAGCTATAGAGCGTTATAGGCAAATTGAAAATTTATTAGAGCAGTTGCCCTTTGTAAAA
The DNA here is from genome assembly GCA_030622395.1 of Calditrichaceae bacterium. Classification (GTDB taxonomy): domain Bacteria; phylum Calditrichota; class Calditrichia; order Calditrichales; family Calditrichaceae; genus JAUXGF01. The sequence continues at coordinate 10,820 of JAUXGF010000025.1, read as the reverse complement.
CAAAAAGAGCTGCAGTTGTTTGTTTATGGCAGCAGTCTCAACCAAGAGGCGTTAAAATTATTAACAAATAATTTTACAACTAGAATAGAAGAATTAACTATTAATAAATATCCTGATATAATAAGTAACGGCAGCAGCGCATATATAGAGGCCTTGGGAGTTGTGTTAAACAACACCAATGTGCAGTAATCTGGAGAGACCAATATGGGGAATTATGATCTTTTAAATGAGGAAGATTTTTTTTCAAGCGAAAAATCGGATAAAGAACAGTCAAAGAAAGAACAAGAAGATAATCTTCCCAAAGAAGAAGCGCCTGAGGAATTATTTACCGATGATTTATTTGATGAACCAAGCCAGCAGCCTTTAAGCGAAGAAGAATTTGGAGAAGATCAAAAAAGTGAACAAGTTGAAACAATCGACAAAAAGCCGGAAGGCGCTCATGATTTTCAACAAGACATACAACAAAGTTTAGATATTGATCAAGTTGAAATTAAAGAGAAGACGCCGCCGGCGTCTGAACTAAAGAGTGAAGAAGATTATTATGACGATGATGAATACTCGCAGCGAGGAATAAACTATAAACCAATTTTAATTGGCTTTTTTATAGTCGTTTTTTTAGGAGCTGTTACATATTTTGTATTGAATAAATGGGTTCTTAACAGCAGTGAAGAAAGCGTTGTTGAAAAAGAAGAATTAATAGTGCAGCCAACGCCGGAAGAGATAAGAAGATCAAATTATTTTTCACAATTAGCGGGACGTACCAATCAGGAGCTTTCTTTTATCTCCAAAATAATGGGTATTACTAATAAAAAAACAAAACTATCTATTATTTTTCTGTATGATAAAGAATTTATGTTTGAGGTTTTTAGCGGTAAAAGAGACAACCTGGCTAAGTTAAATATGAACCTGAAAAATGTTTTTAAAGATAAAAAATTCTCTGTTATTTCTTCTATTCAGCGCCCTGGTAAAAGCGGCGGGGTTTTTGGATTATATACTGTAGAGATTAACGGCTCCGCTCCGGCGGCTGAGGTAACGAATAGCTTTACCAATGAACAAGACGCCAACAAGTGGTTAACTTTTCTTGCAAATAGCAGCAACTTACAAATAAAAAGAACAAAAAATAAAACATCGCCATCTAAAGATAATTTTAGAGTTATTGAAATTGAATCAAATATGACAGGAAATTTCGCTGGGTGTTTGCAGTTAATAGATAATATTGCCAAAGCAGGAAAAAATATTAAAATCCACAAGCTGACATGCAGCGCGGTTGATCAGAAAAATTTTAACAAGGGAAAATATCAACTAAAAATTATTTTTAAGGTTTTTGTTTAATTATCAAACATAATGAGAATTATTTCCGGGTTTTATAAAGGGAAAAAAATAAAGGGCGGCGCCGATCTTTCTATAAGGCCGACTACTGACAAGATTAAAGAATATATTTTTAACATCTTGCAGGATTTCCCTACAGACAAGATAGTTGTTGATGTTTTTTCAGGAAGCGGAAACCTTGGCTTAGAAGCTTTAAGCCGCGGCGCCAAAAAAATCATCTTTGTAGAAAATAAATTGTCCTCTATTAAAGTATTAAAAGAAAATATTGATAGTCTTAGAATTCCTGAAGATAAATATAAAATCATACAAAGCGATGCCATTGAATTTATCCGAATAAATAAAATACCGATAGATCTTTGTTTAATGGATCCACCTTTTATTTATCCACAATTGCAAGAGTTATTAAATATATTTTTTTTCAATGATTTTTTTAATCAAGAAAGTTTATTAGTAGTCGAACATGAAATTAATAATCCTATTGGAAAAGAATCCAACTTATACAACATTTTAAAACAAAAAAAAACGGGACGAAGCCTAATTAGCTTTTTAGAAAAAAGGGCATAAAATGAGTTCTGAAAAAATCGCCATTTATCCCGGCACTTTTGATCCGATTACTCGCGGGCACCTCGACATTATTGAAAGAGGAAGCAGTCTATTTGACAGGATAATTGTTACTTTAGCAATTAATCAATCAAAAGAGCCTCTTTTTACTTTAGAAGAACGAATTGAGATGATCCGGGATGCGGTAAAAAATATTAAAAATGTAACCGTTGAAAAATTTGACGGGTTATTAGTAACTTTTGCCGCACAAAAAAAAGCCAATGTAATTTTAAGGGGATTAAGAGCGATCTCGGATTTCGAATATGAATTTCAAATGGCTTTAATGAATCAACATTTAGAGAACAAAATAACCACTGTTTTTTTAATGCCTAATGAAAAATATACTTATTTGAATTCAACTATTATAAAAGATATAGCAAAATTTGGCGGCAATGTCGAAAGATTTGTGACCGCCTTTGTTGCACAGAAATTAAAAAAGAAACTGGAAGGGAAAATGTGAAATATGGACTTAATAAGCAAAATCAGGACAAATGCAAAAAATAAAATCAATAAGGTCGTTTTTCCGGAAGGCGCTGAGCCGAGAGTAATTAAAGCGGCGGCGTTTTTACAAAAGAATCGTCTGGTTCTGCCTATTTTAATCGGTAATAAAGATGAAATAAATAAAACAGCGCTAGAAAATGGTCTGTCCCTCGAGGGGATTGATATTATTGATCCGGATAAATCCTCAAAAACAACTGAATATGCCGAAGCGTATTATGAATTGCGTAAACATAAAGGCATTACCAAAGAAGAAGCGGATCAAGTTGTTAAAAACCCCTTGTTCTTCGGCGCTTTTATTGTACGCAGTGGAGCGGCTGCCGGCGCAGTCGCCGGATCAATCAACGTAACGGGCGATGTATTACGCGCCGCAATCCAGGTAATTGGAATGGCGGAAGGACTAAAAGCGGTATCCAGCTCATTTATTATGGTAATGCCCGATGGCAGGGAATTTACATTCGGTGATTGCGCGGTGATCCCCAACCCGGACGAAGATCAATTAGCAAGTATTGCCATAAGCAGCGCTAAAACGCACCAAAGGCTTGTAGGGTCTGAACCGATTGTTTCTATGTTGTCTTTCTCAACCAAAGGCAGCGCTTCTCACGAAGATGCAGAGAAAGTAGTCAATGCAACGGAAAAGGTGAAACAGCTTGCACCAAATTTAAAAGTTGACGGCGAGCTGCAATTTGACGCGGCTCTTATCGAGTCGATCGGCAACAAAAAGGCACCCGGAAGCCCGGTTGCGGGCAAAGCAAATGTTTTTATCTTCCCTGATTTAGACGCCGGTAACATTGGATATAAAATTACGCAACGGTTAGCCGGCGCTGAAGCTGTCGGCCCGGTTATTCAGGGATTAAAAAAGCCGTATAATGATCTTTCACGAGGATGCAGTGTTGAAGACATCATAAATGTAGCCTGCATTTGCAGTGTGTTGGCTTAATCATATAACGTTGAAGTTTTAAAAAGGAGCGAGTAGTAGAAAATGCCTACTTATGAATATGTTTGCGATAGTTGTGGATATAAATTTGAAGAATTTCAAACCATGTCGTCTGAACCATTAGAAACCTGTCCCGTATGCAATGGTAAAGTGCACAGAAAAATTGGACCGGGTAGCGGGTTGATATTTAAAGGGAGCGGTTTTTACATTACTGATTATAAAAAAAACAAACAGTCGTCTAATAAAAAAGAAAAAAGTACCGCTGTTAAAAAAAAGAAGGCTGGTTAAAACATAATTCCGGTTATAAGCGAAAACCTAAACCAGCCTGTCGGGGTGGGGAATTTATTTGGGTGTATATATTTGGAATAACACAAACCCACCCCTAACCCCTCCCAAGAGGGGCATTGCCTATTCCCCTCTTGGGAGGGGTTAGGGGTGGGTTCTCATGCGTTGTTCAACTTTTTACCCAACTAACTAAGGGATTACATAATATTTTTGAAAAAAGTAGCGGAATAATAAAAACCTTTGTATATTTTAAAAAATCTTTCTAATTAAATATTCACTCTTAAATCTTTTATGAAAGGACTGAATAATGTCGAGATTAAAGGAAAAATTGGCAGAGAAAATTCCTGCTTACAGGGAGAGAGTAACCAGGTTAGTTAAAGAACATGGGGACGTTGTAATCGATCAAGTCCATGTACGCCAAATGTACGGCGGTATGCGTGGATTAAAATCATTAACAACAGATATTTCTTATTTGGATCCGGAAGAAGGTATTCGTTTTCGCGGGTACACAATTCCAGAGTGTCTGGAAAAAATGCCTAAACCTCCCGGCTCAGAAATGCCTTATGTTGAAGGTCATTTCTATCTGCTTTTGACTGGCGATATACCATCAACAGACGATATCAAGGACGTTGTTGATGATTTTAAAACCAGAAGCGCAGTTCCTAAACATGTTTTTGATATGCTTCACGCTATGTCAAAGGATACGCATCCAATGACTATGTTTTCTGCAGCGGTGCTTGCTTTGCAGAATGATTCGGTATTTGTAAAAAAATATAATGCCGGTTTAAGTAAAATGGAATACTGGGATCCCACTTACGAGGACAGTATGAATCTTTTGGCAAAACTACCGGAGATCGCCGCTTATATTTATCGTATGAAATATAAAAACAATAAAATTATTAAACCGAATCCCGATTTAGATTTCGGAGCTAATTTTGCCCACATGATGGGTATCGATCATCCTTACGATGAAATATCACGTTTATATTTTATGCTTCACAGCGATCATGAAAGCGGTAACGTAAGCGCTCATACAACTCATTTGGTCGGAAGCGCTTTGTCGGACGCTTATTATTCCCTTTCCGCCGGTCTTAACGGTTTGGCTGGACCTTTACATGGATTGGCAAACCAGGAAGTGCTACGCTGGATTCAACAAGTTATGGATAAAATGGGTAATACGCTTCCCACGCAAGAAGAATTGAAAAAATTTGTTTGGGATACATTAAAATCAGGTCAGGTTATTCCGGGTTATGGTCATGCCGTATTGCGCAAAACAGACCCGCGTTATACCGCTCAGCGCGACTTTTCCATAAAATATCTACCTGATGATAAAATCTTTAAACTGGTAAGCATGCTTTACGAAGTTGTGCCGCCAATTTTAGTTGAACAAGGAAAAGCAAAGAATCCATGGCCGAATGTCGACGCACATTCCGGCGTGATTCAATGGCATTACGGCATTACCGAATATGATTTTTACACAGTTATGTTTGGCGTAGGCCGCGCTATCGGCGTGCTAAGCAATATCATCTGGGATCGCGTAGTCGGTCAGGCCCTGGAACGTCCGAAGTCATTAACCACGGCGATGTTAGAGGAGAGAGCTGGCATTAAATAGCCCAATGCTCAATAGGATTATCAAAAGGCGTTCTGAAAAGTCGGGGCGCCTTTTTTATTTTACGATGCTTTAGAACGGGAGTATCAATATTTTTATTAAGAAAAGATTATAATCCGATGGATTTTTGTTAAATAGTGCCTGAACGATAAAGGGCTGTTTTGTCATTTCGACCGAAGGGAGAAATCTGTAACTTCAATATTAATAACGCTACAAGATTTCTCGCTCCGCTTCGAAATGACAGTTCTGGCTAGTTTTCGTTCAGGCACTAAATAGCCGATTAATACTTTTTATAAAATTTACGCCATAAATTTTTTGCATCTGTCTTTATTTGCCCGACTTCATGCGATTGAATTTTTGTTTCGCAGCGTATACATTTTTGTAATGACCGCCTTGACTTTACTGTATCGCCCATCATAAAATATATTTCGCCTAACAATAAATGAGGCGCAAGATGGTCCGGAAACATGGAGAGGGCAATTTTCGCTGACTTTTCAGCTTCATTAAAATTACGCAGCTTTAAATATGCATAACTCATTGATAAATGAATATTACGATCATTGAAATTAACAAGTGATTCTTGAAGATGGTATAGACCGCGTGAGTAACCGCCGGTTAATGCAATTGCCGAACCTAAATGAAACTCTAATTCACCCTGCCCGGGCAGCCTTCTTAAAGCTGATTGATATAAAGGTATTGCCTGGATTAACCTCCTTTTCTGATTATATTCATATCCTTTACCCCACTCTTTATAAGCCGGATATTGCTTTATGCTTTTATTTATCATAAAAACTGCAAAAGTGATAAATATAATAAAAATACCAAACTTTATTATTTTGGATGGAATATTTATTTTATATAATTCAGGATATGCCGGGATCATTCCTAAAACAACATAAGCAATAACGCTGATAGGCAGAACATGCAAGGGCGTATCCACTAAAGCATGAATTAGAATAACTATTAAAATTGAAAACAGCGCAGTAATATTGTTATCATCATTTTTTGATTTAATACTTAATTTAATTTTTCTGTATAAAATCCATAAGGCGGCAATCCATATCGATAGAAACAAAATCCCGCCAATAAAACCTGTTTCACAAAATGACTGCAAATATTCATTGTGAACCTGTTTAAGATTGGCTGCTTTATAAGATATATTTAGGTTTTCGGGATTTTTAAAATAACTGGCTTGATAATTTAGATATTCAATAGATAATCTGTTAAAACCAACGCCCGTAACAGGATTATCAAAAAACATAGGCGCTGAAATTCGCCAGACCATTAACCTGCCGGATGATGACTCCTTATCTATATGATAAAGCCCAATTAGAATTCCCGATAACGCTATGATTATGATTACAATGATAGAATACAGATGACGCTGATTAGACGGATTATACACGAATTTTATCTTGGATTTTAACCAGTGAGAATCTGTTTTATCCATGTCAACAGTGTTCCTTAAAGAAATTCTCCAGCTTTTTAAATAGAATATAATTACAATAACAGAGCAGATTAATGCAAAAAGAGCGCCGCGGCTTCCATTTATAATTAAAGCCGTAAGCATCAAAACACCACAAAGACCCAAAAAAATCTTAAAATATTTATTTTTAAAGTTTTTAAATTCGAATAAAAGAGCGATAATTGAAATTGCCATAAATAAACCATATCCATTTGGAGATCCAATAGTTCCGAACATTGGCGTTTTAATTATTTGCGGATCATAGTCAAAATGTGTACAAAGCTGGTAAAAACCTATGCCGGCCTGAATAACTCCCATTATCCAGAGACTTCTTAAAAAATACTTTATTAATCTTTGTTTTTGATCCGGCGGTAACCGGCGGATAATAATGGTGAGTATTATAAGCGATAGTAAAATCCAAAAACCCAAAGCGCTGGGGTGAATGATTAAAGCTGGATTAGTTATTATTACCCAAATAAGACGCAATAAAAGTAAAATATCAATTATTGATATAAAAAACGGTATATCATTTTTACGAATAATATTTTTTGCCCGGTTAATACATAAAATAAGCGGCATAAATGCAATCAATATAAAATTTTTAAGCGTATGAAAAGGGAGGTATGTGGAATTATCTATGGTAAATATTATAGCGCATATTATTAAAATGATGATATATTGCATTATTTGGAATTAATTTAAAAATAAGATTTCTTCTGGAATTCACACAGATTAACCATAAATAAATGTGGATACGACCCGGCGGGTCGTCTCTACGAAATGTGGATTAACAAAAGATATTTAAAAATCCTATAAAAATTCATATTCAAAACAATAAGAATAATTATCTGATTATTTTTGACGTTAATGGTGAATAAAAAGGTAGAGACGACCCAGCGGGTCGTCTCTACAAAAACATTGTTGACAATAACGGTTAAAAATAGCCAATCATTTCATTAGCAACATTTTTTTCATAAACGAATATGTTTTTTCGTTTTCTTTAGATTTCATTTGTGTGCGTATGAAATAAAGACCTGACGCTAAGGCATTTCCATTAAAATTCACATTATAACTACCCTTTTCGTATACTCTATCAGCTAATACAGTAATTTTTCTACCCAGAATATCAAAGACCTCAATCTTAACATAACTATTTTCAGCTAAACTAAACGGAATAGTCGTAACCGGATTAAATGGGTTAGGATAATTATTATAAAGGGCAAACTCTAATTTTTGCACAATATCAAAAGCATCATTTTCAGGCGCATTGCCCTTGGCGTGAGGATCATCATCTATACCCAGCTCACTTTTCAAATTCTGTTCAATTATTTCATAGGTCGGGGGTGTATAATGATCATGGTCTCCCTTTACCTCTTCCCTTAAATCTATGAGTACCGCTAAGGCCTGCTCGTATTCTTTCTTATCCTCAAAAATGGCTAATTTGTTTGATAACAGCTCACGGCGGTTATCTGAGTTTTTGATATATTTATCATAATCATTCAGCATAGCCATAGCGTTTTCATATTCCTTCTTTTCCGTAAGATTATTAATTTCCAGCAGCATGGCTGTTTCGCCGATTAACTGAACTGATTCATTGCCGGAAGGATTATCTAATAATCTTTGCCGATAACCGGCTATCTTTTCTAAGAGGAGTTGTTTTTCTTTTAGAATATCTTCCGGATCGTAATCGGTCAATAAACTATACATTTCATTTAAGCGCCGGGCATTGGACAGATCATCAGGATTGTTATCTATCTGGTTGCGCAACTCTTGAATCTTATTTTTTAAATCTACCAATCCCTGTCCGCTGTTACTGACGCCGCTGCCTGCAGAGCTGCCGCATATACTATTAACTATTCCTTCTGAAAGAACTTCGCCGCCATTTTCCGAATCATCTCCAGCCACATCTATTCCAGGTATTTCGGTAGGATCGCTGCTAAGATAAGGAGTATAATCTACAGGACCGTAAAAATTACTCGATGATGGACCTGCTGCAGAACCCCAGTAGTTATTTTCCGCCGTAACAGTTGCCGCAACGTAGTATTCGCCGTCATAAGTCTTGGATAGATTATAAATATAACGACCGCCTGACTGGTCATAGATAGAGCTGTAACCGCCGTAATTAGAATCATAAAAGCGGGCGTTGGTGTAATCTTGTAAATAAATTTCATGGCTGCCGTTATTGATTATCTGGTTATAGCCTTTATGGCTGCCGTAACCTGACCAAAGTATCCCATTATAAGCCAATACAACGCCATAAGTACCGTTGTCATGGATATGGTTTTCCCTAAATAAGCCGCATTTATCGCCGTAACTGGAATTATTTCCTATCCTTGCATTATAAAGATACAGTCCGTAGCCTGGATTATTTTTGATTGTACAGGAATTAATTGCGCCATAAGTGTAAAGCGCTACAACGCCGCCGTTGGAATTGTTTTCAAAGGTACAGTTAGAAAGTTCAAAACAGCTCCAGTCGCCCTGGGGGCGTTTATAGGTATTAATTCCACGCACACCATTTTTGAAGGTACAGTTGGTAAATGTGTTGTAAAGACTGCGAACATCAACGTTGTAATATCCTCCATCAAAGATGCAGTGAGAGAATTCATTATTATCGCCTTCAAGTAATATTTTATCCCAAGCCTGATCTTCATTTGATCTAAGAAATTTAATTTTTTCTAAAGAAGCGCCATTGGCAATAATTTTACCTCCTTCTTCAACAGTAATCTTAATGTCATCATCTAATTTAATTTCAGTACCAGGCTCAATTGTAAGAGTTGCGCCGGATTCAACATATACATTCGATTCTAATACAACTTTATCAGACCAGGTTACAGATCCTGTTATATTACCCCAATCACTTATTATCATATAAGGAGCATCGTCATATTTTGTCCAGACTGCGCCGATATTATAATTACAACATATACTTGGGTAAATACCGTAAGAATAATCCTTTGTAGTCCAATTTGAGCTGGTATCATCATTTCTTGATCTGAAAATCTTACTATTCTTTTGATAAAAAAGTGTTAATAGATCATCATATTCATCCCATGAAATAGTTGGATTGAAAGTCTGATTATCATAAGAATCAATAAGAGTCAAGTCTCCAATCGGACTTGGGCCTGCCGCATCAGTAAGATCATATTTGCAATAATAAAGACATTTTTTATCATCTGAAATACGGTTAGCTTCCCAGGCGATATAGCTTATTCCATAATAAGCGTCAATACTCATAGTAGGATTGCAATTGTTATGAATTTCCGAATTAAAATTTGAAGTTAAACTTTTTATTGAAGACCAAACCCAATTACTGCTTGTATATTTTCCATCAATGTATTTTATTTCCCCATCCTGAGACCATATTATAACCGTTTTATGAAGTCCTGCATTAAAACAACTAATTAGCGGATAGCCGTTAACGCCAGGAACTTCCTCTATATCATGCCATTGGCCATACCCATCAAGTATTTTAATATAGGTATAATACTTATTTTCCGATTCTGAATAACCGGCCCAAACAATATATAAATCACCATAGGATATGGCATGAATAACTGGGCGCATGACCTTTTCTTGAATAAAGAGATATGGAGATGAAATGTTTGTTGTTTCAGTCCATCCATCATAATTTTTTCTTCTATATTCAATATCATGTATATCTCCATATGTAGTTTGACCAACACATTCCCACACAATATGTACATTCCCTCCATAATCATACGAACATGTAATAGATGGATTTGTATAATATGCATCCTCTGATGATTTACCGCTTATAAGCAATTCAATCTGCCAGGTTTTTCCATTATCATACGAATTTGTATACCAAATTTCACCGTTATCTTCATAAACTAAATGAAGAGCGTCACCACTACCTTTTGCAATCCTCCTGCCGTTGTTGTAGCCGGTGGCGCGGGCTGTATGAGATTTCATGTGATAATCTTCAATAGTAAAGTCAGAACAAATTTCATTGCTATTATTGTGATAAAAATAAATTTTACCGTAATGAACAAACGTGGCGTTTTGTGTTATTAATTTTATTTCATTAGAATCTGTTAATTCTTTAGGAATACTTATAAGAAGCATTTCGGCATCAG
>JAUXGF010000474.1 GCA_030622395.1 Calditrichaceae bacterium | reverse complement strand
TTTTCGGCAACGGCAATCGCTTCAAAAACCTCTGCTATTTTATCAAACCCTTCTTCGCGAGCAATTTTAGCGAAGGAAGGATACATCTCTGTCCATTCATAGTTTTCTCCGGCGGCGGAACCCTTTAGATTGTCAACGGTTGCCCCAATTACTCCGGCTGGAAAAGCGCCGGTGATTCCTACCTCGCCGCCTTCTAAAAATTTAAACAGACGTTTGGCGTGTTCCTTCTCCTGGCTGGCGGTCTCTTCGAATATTTTGGATATCTGCACATAACCGTCTTTCTTAGCTTTGCTTGCAAAATAGTTGTACCTGTTCCTTGCCTGAGATTCACCGGCAAAGGCAGTTAAGAGATTTTCCTCCGTCTGAGTACCTTTAATATTGTTCATGTTTCCTCCTGATAAAAATTATCGTAGCGTTAAAAGTTTTCAAATATTTCAAGAATTTTTCATTTTTTTATTTCGTATATCTCTTTCAATCCTGGAGTTATTGTTTTCATATTTATCAAGTTAAACACCTCCAGCGTTTAATCTGGGAGAAGCTCTTCCTTTCATCCGGCAGAGCTGCCGGACGTTTCACATTCAATCTCTCCGGGATTTTTATATTTGCACCATTTCTCATAAACCCTGCAAGGGTTAAATACGAATAACAATAGGTGAAACCTGTTGACTGAGAAACCAATAACCAATCTCTCAACCCCAAAGGGGTTAAATCAATCCAATCAATCGCTTTAAATGTCAGCCCGGCATGAGGATATTTATTCATGATATTAGCCTTCTCTATTTTAGCACTTTTTCCATTATTTTCAAAAAACTTTCTACAAGACTTGGTGCAATTACCTTTTTTCAACAGTATAACCGACGCCTTCAATCTGTTTTATTATAGTATTTGGATCAACTTCACCGTCAACACTAACCGTTTTATCCGTTAGAGAGATTACAACATTTTCAATTCCGGGTAGTTTTTTCAGAGAATTTTCAATCGTCATCTGGCAGTGTTTGCAAGTCATATCCGGAACATAAAACCTGTACTCCATATCAACATCCTTAATTATTTTCTGCTTGCTGAATAGGCTGTATCCCATTATCGCCAATAATAATACTGTGGAAATTATCTTCAGAAAAACCGATGTCTCATCATGTCGCTGCATAAGCTCATGCCCCGACCAGGCGGGTAAAAATATATCCATAATCAGACCGCCGCCCACCGCAATTATAATTATACTTACCAGATAAATGACAAAAACTTTTTTACCTAATTTTTTACCAACAAATCCCATGGTAATCGTATTGGTAGCCGGACCGGCAATCATAAACGCCAGCGCCGCGCCGGGAATCAATCCCTTCATTAATAATGCCGCCGCAATCGGCACTGAACCAACCGCGCATATATAAATAGGAACCGAAACCACAATCATTAAGGGATAAGCAATCAGCGGATTTGATAAATATTCTGATGCAAAATCGGTCGGCAATAACGCGGACAGCGCCCCTCCGACGGCAATTCCCAACAACAGAGTTTTCGATAAATCCTGTGGCAACACGCTGAAGCCATACACAAAAGTTGATTTAATTCTGTCCCAAAGAGATAAATGCGGATGCTTTTTATGTTCAACAATCAGGCGGGTTTGATTATTTTTTTCCGTCAAATAAACAATAACTCCAATCAAGATTCCACCTATTAAAGCTGCGAGCGGTCTGGCAACGGCAAAAACACCGCCGAGCATGCCATAGGTAATAAAAATGGAATCAACGCCGGTTGTAGGTGTGGAAATTAGGAATGACATCGTTGCCGCCTTGGAAGCGCCGTCTTTTCTTAATCCCGCCGCAATGGGAATAATCGAACATGAACAAACCGGCAGGGGAATTCCAAACAGAGTCACTTTTAAAACAGGAATAAAACCCGAGCCGCCCAAATGTTCTTTTATAAAACTCTCTCCGATAAAGGAATGAATCAGACCGGCAATGAAAAGCCCTAATAAAAGCCAGGGACTAACAATCAAAAGGAAATTCCATATTTCACTTATTATACCGAGCATAATATTTTTCTTAGAACCGGATTAAAAAACCTGTTCTACGGTTTTCACTTCGAGAATTTCTTCTTTGAGTTTTCTTTCCACGCCCATTTTCAACGTTATTGTACTCATGGGGCATGAACCGCAGGCGCCGGTTAATTTAACCCTGACAATTCCATCATCGGTAACATCGACTAATTCAACATCGCCGCCGTCAGCCTGAAGAAATGGACGCACTGCCTCAAGAACTTTTTCAACTTTTTCTCTCATTTATTTACCTTCCTACTCATTATTTTGCTTTGTTAAACATTCTTTACAAATACCCTTGAAATAACCATGAATCTCCTGAATTTCATGCCCGGAAATTTCTTTATGATCCATATTAGCAAAAGGGCAGACAACGCCAACATCATAGATTTTCCCACATTTCTTGCATAAAAAATGATGATGAGATTGACAATTGATGTCATACCTTACTTCGGTTCCGGTTATTGTAATTTCGTTTATCACCCCTTTTTCGGAAAAGAGTTTCAAGGTATTATAAACCGTAGTTTTGGACATTGTTGGAATCCGCTCTGCCAGTTCATTATAGATCATCTCTACAGTGGGATGCGCCAAATGCGTATGAAGATATTCCAGGATGCACAGCCTTTGGTAGGTGGGCTT
>JAUXGF010000026.1 GCA_030622395.1 Calditrichaceae bacterium | reverse complement strand
TTTCCCAATCAGGGTAGTGTGTCCTGGATTTTTCCATATTTTTATTTAATGTGAAATCCATCAAAGGAATTTAGTTCAAAATAATTATATTAAACTTCAATAACAATGTCGTAGAATATTTATTAATTAGTGTCTGAACGAAAAAGCACTTTTTTGTCATTTCGAATCCCGATTTATCGGGTGAGAAATCTTTAACTTCAATATTTATAACGCTACAAGATTTCTCGCTCCGCTCGCGCCGCAAGGCGTCCCCGTGGGAAAATGACATTTTGGGCTAGTTTTCGTTCAGACACTAATAAAACCCGGAGGAACAAATGTATAATTTACAAAAAATTTGTTGGCTTTTTTTGAGTGTTTTTGTTGTTTCGTGCGCGCCGCTTTACGTTCCTAATGTAGTTAATTCCCCAATGCTGTCAGAGAAAGGAGAAGTAAACGCAAGTATTCATGCAGGCACAAGCGGATTTGATGTACAAACAGCTTATGCTATGACTGATCATATTGGAATTATGATAAACGGATCGTTTGCATCAAAAGACAGCTCTACAGATACCGACTACCATGAACATAAATTTGGTGAATTCGGGTGCGGGTATTTTACTTCTATCGACAATGTATTTAGATTCAGCACTTTCGCCGGATTAGGAATGGGTAAAGCAAACGCTTCCGATACTTATGAATTTTTTGGCGACCATGAATTAACGGCATGGGGTTACTATAATAGATTTTTTGTGCAGACTTCTATTGGGGCTGCTACAGATTTTTTTGATGCGGGTTTATGTTTGAGGGGAAGTTATGTTAATTTTTATCGTTTTGAATATGGCTCTTTAGAACATAATAAGAATAAAGATAATTTCTTTCTTGAACCTGTTCTGTTTGCCAGGGTTGGATGGAAAATGATAAAAGTTCAAAGTCAAATCGGGTTTTCTTATTCTGTTACTAAAAATTGGGACTTGGATTACCAGCCGATCATATTCAGCTTTGGATTGTGTTTCCGGCTTAATAAAAGTGATTTGTAAAGATAATCATTTACCGGCAGGGCGCCGCGCTTAACTCTGGTATAAAGGGCGAGGTATATATTTGGAATAATACAAACCCACCCCTAGCTCTCCTTCCACGGGAACTCCTGCGGAGCAAGAGGGGCATTTGCTTATTCCCCTCTTGGGAGGGGTTAGGGGTGGGTTTCTTAATATTTCACCCCTTCAGACATTACACTTCATCAGCCTTTTTCCTTGACTTGCCAAATCATTATAATTAAATTAATAAAATTGCTAAGTGTCTATTATTTTTAATCTTATAGTATATGAGTAAAACAAACGACTTATCTGTTGATGAATATTTAGTCCCTGCTTCCAATTCCGCCGCTGAGATAAAGGTTAAAGGCTCTAAATTTATTGCTGCAATTATCCCTGTTTCTACAAAAGACGACGCTGAATCTATTTACGATCAAATCAAAAAAAAATATTACAATGCAACGCATAATTGTTTTGCTTACAGGATCGACAACGATGTGTTTCGTTATTCCGATGACGGCGAACCTTCGGGCACAGCGGGGAAGCCGATTTTACAGGCGGTCGACGGTAATAATCTTTGCGAAATATTATGTGTGGTAACCCGTTATTTTGGCGGAACAAAACTGGGCACAGGAGGATTGATCCGGGCATACTCCGGGGCTGCTGCAGAAGCCTTAAATAAATTGAAGTTAAAAGTAAAAGTCAGGACGAATGAACGCCGGCTTATTTTTAATTATGAAAATGAAAACACGGTACGTAAAATAATTAATGAATTTAAGGGAAATATAGCCGATATTAATTATAGTGATAATATAAAAATGTTTGTTGCAATTCCCGAAAGTATTTGCCATATTTTTGAGAAGAGACTAATTGATTCAACTAATTCTACCGTAACTATAATTAAACAAAGAAATTAATAATTAATTTTTGAGCGTTTAATGGAAACAAATATTTTAGAAGTCAATCAGGTTACCAAGTGGTTTTTTGAAAACCAGGTAATTAACAAACTTTCATTCAAAGTTAAAGGCGGGGAGACTTTTGGTCTGTTGGGCCCTAACGGCGCCGGTAAAACGACAATGATGCGTATGATTATGAATATCCTGCAGCCCGATGAAGGCGAAATACTTTATAATGGAATAGCGCGTAATAAAATTAAAAGCCTGCATTTTGGCTATTTGCCTGAAGAGCGGGGATTGTATCCCAGAGCTTATGTTCTGGAAATGCTGATATATTTTGGGACGCTTAATAACTTATCCAGACGAAAAGCTGAAGTGGAAGCCATCCGCTATATGGACCGGCTGGGGATGGTTGATTTTAGCGATACGCGTATTAATGCGCTTTCTAAAGGTATGCAGCAAAAAATTCAGCTTATCGCCGCTTTTCTTCATAATCCCGACGTTTTAATTTTAGATGAACCCTTTGCCGGCTTAGACCCGATTAACCAGATTGCTTTGCGTGATATCCTTTCGGAATATAAAAAAGAAAATAAAATCCTTATCATCTCAACTCATCAAATGGAGCAGGCGGAAAAATTATGCGATCATATCTGTTTGATAAATCAGGCTAAAGTAATATTGGACGGCAAGTTGTCTCAAATAAAGAAAAAATACAGAGAAAACGCTTACTCTATAGAAGCAGACAATTCGATAGCATTTTTACATGATATTAAAGGCATTAACATTGTCGAAGAAAACAATAATTCCTGTAAATTTACACTTTCCCATGACAATATTTCCATTTCCAAATTTTTTGAACAGATAAAAGGACGCGTTAAAATGAGAAAATTTGAAATTGTAGAACCTTCGCTTCATGATATTTTTATAAAACTGGTACAGGAGCAGACTGCAAAGTCATAATTTAGTAAGACTTCAATCATTGGCGGGAGATAACTCGCGACCGACGTATTACATAATTCAAGGAAAAGTTTATGAGAAATATATTTCGTATTGCCCGCTGGGAATTTATTTCCAGATTCAGGTCGCGGTCATTTTTATTTAATACGTTTGTTTCTCCGTTATTATTTACGGCAGTGCTCACTTTACCTATTTTTATTTTTCAATATCAACCGGAAGTTTCAACCAAGTTAGTCGGCGTAATTGATCTTTCCGATGAGAATATAGGACAAAATCTACAAGATGAACTAAACAGATATTATCGTCTAAAAAACAGATCGCCTGAATACATGATTTTAAAAGTCTCGGTAAGCAATTCGAAACCCTATAGTCGAATGTTAAAAGAATACCGGGAAATAATAGCCAGAAAAGACTCCATAAACTCATTATACAATCAAATAAAAGATCAACGCACTGAATATTACAAAAACACCAAAATACCAAATCGTGAATATGTTTTGCGCAGTTCTTATGAAAAGCTTCAAATTACTCGTGAAGAAAAAGAATTAGTACAGATTGAATCGAATCGCTTTAAAACCGCTCTTGACTCATTATATAGAAATGAAGCTAAGAATATGGCTGATTCGCTGTTAATTACTGAAGTGCTAAATTCCTATTTAGTCTTTACCCGCGATTTTACTAAAAACGGTAATATGGAGTATCATTCAAAAAATCCCGGCGATTTTAGAGAAACAGAACGTCTTGAAAAAATTTTGCACACAATTATTATTAAAAAACGCATTATAAATGATAATGTTGAACGAGCCAAATTAAGAAAATGGCTGAATCCAATCCATATAAAAAAGTATCAATTATTTGCTGAAGGACAAAAAGAATGGAATTTTTATTTACAATTTTACGGCCCTTTAATCGGAGTCTTTTTACTCTTTATGGCTATTTTTACTTCAGGTGGATACCTGTTTAGCAGCGTTTTGCTGGAAAAATCTAACCGCGTTATTGAAGTGCTTTTATCTTACGCAAACAGTCGGCAAATTATGGGCGGTAAAATTTTAGGCCTAGGATTTTTAGGATTAGTTCAGGTATTAATCTGGTTCACCTTAACTTTAATTCTCATAGCGTCCGATATTATCCCAGCCCAAAAGATTAATTACTTAACATTAACCAATGCTCTGTATTTTTTAATCTACTTTAGCCTTGGGTTTTTATTTTACGGATCAATTTTTATAACAATAGGCTCAATATCGCCAAACGAATATGACGCACAACAAATCAACCAATTTTTAAGGACTGTCGCTATTTTCCCGGTGCTGCTGTCATTAATAGTTTTTACTGATCCAAATTCAACTTTAATCCGCACTTTAAGCTATATCCCATTTTTAACGCCCTCATTTATGATTATGCGTATCCCATTGAGCGCCGTCCCCATTACTATGGATATCTATATTACAATCATAATTTTAATTATATCAATTATAGGAATAATTTTTGTTGCCGGTAAAATATTTAGAGTAGCGACCCTGATGCAGGGGAAAAGACCTACCTTAACCGAGCTTATTCAATGGATGAAAATTTCGTAATTGTTTAATTATGGAAGAGCTATTAAACAACATCTTTGAAATTGAAAAATAAGGACAGGAAATTATTTAAACATACGACCTTAGAAAATCAAACGGAGTGAACCAGCAAATCTCAGGCAAAAAAACCTCACTTGCCACGATTGCCTTTCTGCTACTGCTGCTGCCACTCGCATTCAACGATGTTTACTTTCAACCGGATTTCTTTTAGTTTTATTCGCCTGCAAATTTTACCTTGTATCCTTTTTGTTTAAGATATTCGGCAATCTTATCGCGCTGATCTCCCTGAATTTCGATATTGTCTCTTTTAACGCTTCCGCCGGCGCCGCAGTGTTTTTGTAATTCCTTTTGCAAAGACTTTAAATCGCCGTTCAATTTTGAAATTATAGTTACAATTTTGCCGGCGCGTTTTTTACGATCTCGCTGGATATAAGCGGTGTTTGATACATTATTATTTGCCGCATCTTTTTCCCGCTCACCAGATTTTTGCTTACTCCAATCCGGATTTGTTGAATATACAATATTTCGTTTTTCCTGTTTAGACAATGAACGTATCCTTTATTAAATCCGAGTTAAGACGGGTTTATTTTATCAGCAGCATCTTTTTAGTTTGATTGTAGTTATATTTACCCCTTACTTCTATCTGATAATAATAAACGCCGCTGGCTGCATTCTTACCCGCTTCATTTTTCCCGTCCCAATGTTGAGGATGAATTCCTTTGCCCATCTGTTTATCAAGCAACAGGCGCAGCGTTCTTCCTAACTCGTCAAATATTCTTATCTGCACATGGCTTTGGGAACCTAATTTGTACTTGAATACTGTACTTGAATTAAAAGGATTAGGGTAGTTTTGTTCTAATGAAAATTGTTTTGCTAAAAGTTCAGGTTCATCAGTTTCTTTAATTGTATTGACCAGATTCAAGTCAATTTTGTACATAGACCTGCCGTGCGTCCCTACTATCAGCTTATAAGCGGATTCATGGATTTTCATATCGTTAATTACAACGACGGGCAGCGCTTCGCCCAAAGCCTGCCAGCTTCCGCCGGAATTAAAACTGACGAATACGCCAATATCGGAGCCTAAATATAAAACTTCACGATGAATAGGATCCACGGCAAAGGCATTAACCGGGGCATCGGGTAAATTTGCGCTTATATCTTCCCAACTGTTACCCATATCCGTTGTTCTGAAAACATGCGGCTGCGGGTCTTTCCATCTTAAACCCGAAAAGGTTACATAAGCCGTATTCTCATCCGTCGGGTCAACTACAACGCGGGTTACCCAGCGGAAGGGCAGGGAATCGGATACCAAAGTCCAATCACCGCCATAATTACTGCTAACCCAAACCTGACTGTCATCGGTGCCAACATAAATTATATTGGAATTAGTCGGCGCAACTGCAATAGTAGTAATAGTTCCCACACGGCTGTCTTCCAAGCCCATCGTCAAATCCGGGCTAACCGGCGACCAGCTTTCAGTCCCGTTTTCGGTGCGCCACAGGCGATAAGTTCCATAATAGAGCGTATTACTATTATTTGGATCCATTGCAACCGGCGTCGACCAATTCGTCTTTTCATATCCCATATCATTATTAAGAATATTTTGCCAACTTGAACCGCCATTTATTGATTTAAATAAAGATCCAAATTGATATTCAGCATAGATAATATCGGGATTATTCGGATCAACAATAACATAGAAACCGTCGCCGCCCAAAATTCGTTCCCAGTCGTCGGTCAGACCTGTTTTAGTGCACAGTGTGCCGTTATCCTGGGTCCCGCCGTACAGCCTTTCGGGATTAGTATAATCCAATCCGATTTCATAAAACTGGGTTACAGGCAGGCTGGCGACTTTCGTCCAGTTATCCCCGCCGTTTTCTGAAATGTTAATGCCGCCGTCGTTTCCGCATATAATATAATTTGAATTTTGCGGGTGAAAAGCCAAAGCATGGTGGTCAACATGCAAACCGGGATATCCATCGTAGTAACCATACTGAACCGGCCAGCTTAATCCGCCGTCGTTAGAACGCATAAAGGCAACGTCTAAGGCGAAAACAATATCCGGGTTTTGGGGATGAACACGAACCTGTCCGAAATACCAGCTAAAACCGCCAGTTCCCTTTCTAATAATTTTATTTGGATCGGCGTCCTGCCATGTATCCCCGCCGTTGCCGGTTCGATACAAGCTTATAATATTTGAGCCGTCGTTATAAAGGGCGTATATAATGTCGCTGTTAGCTTGATACATGCTTAAACCAATCCTGCCCACATCTACACTGTTGGCGTCAGGCAAGCCGGTTGCCGGGCCTAACAGCTCCCAACTTTTACCGCTGTTTTTTGTACGGTAAACGCCGCTTGTTTTCCCATACAAATGAGTTTGATTTGAATAAACCGGTCTGCGCACCCGCTCCCACATAGCGGCAAGCATAAAATCCGGATTTTCAGGATCCATTACAATGTCAATAGCTCCGGTACTGTCCGTAACAAAAAGCGACTGTTCCCAGCTATTCCCGCCGTCAGGGCTTACATAAACGCCGCGTTCGGGATTAGGCGCAAAATATGACCCTACCGCCGCTACAAAAATACTGTCCGGGTATCTTGGATTTATAAGTATCCTGCCGATCGATGCTGAATTTTCAAGGCCGATACATTCCCATGTTTGTCCGGCGTCCATTGATTTATAAACGCCGCCGCCCGGGAAATTATTATGCCCCCCATTAGCTTCGCCGGTGCCGACATAGATAATATCAGGATTAACCGGATCAATACAGATATCTCCGATAGTTAAAACCGCCTGGTCATCGAAAACGGGCTGCCATGTCACTCCGGTATCCTGCGACTTAAAGACTCCCCCCGTTGCCGCAGCCGCATAAACAATACTTGGATATTGGGGATTAAATTCAATATCAACTATCCTGCCGCCGATATTATCCGGGCCGGCAAATACCCATTGTACGGCAGAATTTTTCTTTGGCATAGCTCTAAGGACATGAGCTTGTTTTATGGCATCACGATAAGCGTTTTTATCGGCGGTATAATAAGGAAAGGAGCGCTGTATCCAACCCCACTCCGCCGGTCTCTGATCAGGACCGGGAGATGACTTTTGTATTTGTTTTTGAAATATGCCCTGCTTCTCTAATTGTAAATGATTTTGTCCAAGGTAGACGCCAATTATTATAACGCTCAAACTAATTGTGAAAACAAGAAAATATTTCTTAAACCTATTTGTGTTTTTGTTTGCAGACATTGTTTTACCCTATGTTATATTTTAATTGATTATTACTTAATTAGTGTCTGAACGAAAACACTTTTTCTTGTCATTTCGACCGAAGGGAGAAATCTGTAACTTCAATAATTCCAAGGGATATAAGATTTCTCACCTTTACCCGCCTAAGGCGGGCAGGTAAATCGGGATCGCGCCACAGGCGTCCCTATGGGAAAATGACAAAATATTGCTTTTTCGTTCAGTCACTAATTAAATTTATGTAATAAACCGGCAGAATCAAGAGTAACCGGGATTTTCATTTATTTAAAGAACATAGCTTTGCAAATTCACCCTGTGAGATATCATTATAAATAGCCGGTAACCGGTAATCAGTGATCGGTAATCGGTGATCGGTATCCCCGCAAAAGCGGGATTTACGATCTGCTCCAAGCAGCATCCAATTTGAAACGTCGCTACGTATCAGAGACCGCTGCGCTTAACTCTGATACGAGGAAAATGTGGGACGACTGGATATGTAGGGTCGACCCTGTGCACACAAATTACAATCAAATTCATTGGGATCAATTATGGACAATTTTGGCGTTATGTGGATTTATGTATATCTGGCACTTCCATATAATCCATATCATCGTTTTACAGAAGTTGGAATGATGGATTCGCCGAATGATTTTTTAATTGGTGATAAATATTGGGACTTTATGGGCGGGGAAAACACTTTTCCTGAATTATTAAAAACATTTGATGAAGTAGGAAAAGATTTTAAAGATCAATTGAATAAAAAATTCAAACAAATAGCTAAAGAAAAGTTGGATTCTTATTAAAAAAACACATAACGCGCATGGAGCTGACTTGGCTATCATGGAGCTTTGCGGGGTTTTGGTAAAGCCTGCCAACCGACTTCTGAGCGAGGGCGGCAAGCCCGAGTCGCCAGGCAGCTCATTCGCAATCCGTTGGAGTAATGGAAGGACGGGTTGTCTGCGATAGGAAAAAGTAGTAACCATTTAACCATCTATCCATTATTTTCCTTCCACGCATTCCAATATTACACTCTTCTCCCTAATTCCTTTAGAACATCACTCCATTACTCCAACACTCCATCACTCCAATTCTTTCCCAATTCTTCCCCTATCCATCGGATTGTTTATTCTGCGGCGGCAACACTGTTTTTGCTGGTTTTCTTAACATGGTACATTAAATTATCCGCTTTGAGAAGCAGCTCTTTTTTAGTCTGAGCGTCTTCGGGATACATTGCGATTCCGAAACTGGCTGTAACCTTTACCGGATGGTTCTCGTTTTGCAGATAAGTTGAAGATCGAATAGCTTCGAGCATAGTCTCGGTTTGTTTAACAGCCGCCGCTTTATCCCGGTCCGGCAGCGCGATTACATACTCGTCGCCTCCGTATTTAAAAAGATAATCCCGCTCCGAAAGGCTTGCTGACAAAGTCTGACCGATTTCATTTAACACCCGCGAACCCTGCAGGTGACCATAGGTATCCACTACCTGTTTAAAGTTATCAATATCCATGAAAATAACAGCCAGACTTTTATTTTCTTTTAAAGATCGCTGAATTAAACTTTGCAGTTTTTCATGCATATAGCGCGCGTTATACAACCCGGTATATTCATCAATAATGCTCATTTGTTCGATTTTAGAAACATACATTGAATTCTGAATAGCAATCGCCGCATAATCTGTCAGGATGCTCAAGGCAGGCAGATCCCTGACCTTAAATTGTTCTATATCATCAATATTAATAATTTCGATAACTCCTAAAATTTTCCCATGTATTTGCAAGGGTAAACAAATAATCGATCTGGTTGTGAAGCCGCATAACTTATCTACCGTGCGGTCAATTTGAGGGTCTTCTTCCGCATCGCTAATAAAAACAGGTTCGCCGCTTTGAGCTACTTTTCCAGCAATGCCCTGCCCCGGTTTAAGACGCACATCTTTTATCATATTTTTATCCAGACCGACAACAACCTCAAAAGTTAATTCACCGCTCGATTCATCCTTTAATAAAAGCGACCAGTTTTCCGCCTCGATTATCTGGCTGGCTTTCAGCATAATCAACTCTAAAATTTCACTTAATTTTAAAGTGGATGTGAGCAGTTTGCCTAATTGCAGACAGGACGTCAGTTTGGTCGGTTCAAGGGAATTGTCATTTTCTTTTTGTTTCTGTTGTGTCATTATACTATCCTTTGATTTTTCTATAAAAATAATATCTTGGCTTTATATCAATTTATGTAGTAAAGTCTTTTTCCATATTGCGATCTCTTATTAGAATTAAAAAATAGTTCCTGAAAATTTATTTTTTAACCTGCCAATAACCGCCCTTGTCAGGTCCAATTCTTTTTAAACTTCCTTTTTCTTTCAATTTTGCCAGATGATATTTTATACCATTCTCGCTTATCCCAATAAAATGAGCCAATTCCTTTCTTGTAATATGTGGTTCTTTTTCAACTAATTCCAAAATTTTCTGGGTAGTTTTCTGGGTAGTTTTCTGGGTAGCCATTTCCTTCCTGCCCTCAAAACTCTCCTTCTGTAATTCAGGTCTTTTAAAAATTATAGTAAACCAATTTTCATTAACCTCAATTAATGGTTCTTCTAATTTATATTCTTCTATTGCATTTTTTATACGTAAAATACCTGAGCCGATTTTTTCAACAAGATTCATTCTTTGCATCAAACCAAACAGTAAAAAATTGCGCGGCATGCTCTTTTTCCCTAAATCAGAATAAGACATCCCAGCCGGCAACCCACCCGGATTTGTAATTTCAACACGGTCAGAAAAGATATAAATCTGAATATTGGAATTTAAAAAATAGTTCCTGTGGGCAATGGCATTTAGAATAGCTTCCCGCAATGCTTCTTCAGGTAACTCTAGTTTTTCTTCCCGCGGGCCGCCTTTAATAATATATTCAGTATTAAGTTTTGACCTTAAATAATTAAGGGCGTCAAGATAATTTGAGAATATATCGCTTTCGAATTCTTTTCTATCTAAAATTTTATATTTATCCTTACCTTGAAACAATACACAAGTGATGGTTGCATTCAGAAAAAATCTTGTAACTTTCTCACAAAAAAATAAAACGCCGGCATTTCTTATATTGCTGTCTTTAACAAGCTCCAGATTTTTCAGGATTGTCTCTGTTTCTAACACTATACTAATTCCGCTCATCTTAAGAAACCGGTTAAATTTTTCAGAACTTAAATCTTTTTTTAGATTAAAATCATAGTTCATTTTCTCATCAAATCGGACAACGCCTTCTTTTTGAAAAAATGTTATTATCTCATTTCGTCTCAGTTGCTGCGAATTGGAACCGTAACGTAAATAGAATTTACCATTTGTAGAATAAGGTTTATTACTTCCACCCGGAACATCTATAATTACAATATTGTCCATAACTGTAATTAAAAAATTCACCGGCGGATCCATATTCCTGCCAATATCCTGAATTTGGGATTTAAGCCGGTTGGTAATATTTATTCCTGTTACTTTCCCATTATCGTTTACACCCAGTAATATTTTCCCGCCATTAGCGTTAGCAAATGCACAAATCTCTTTGGCAATATTCGCAGAGTATGATTCTTTAAACTCTAAATTGTAGCCCTCTCCTTGTTGAATATAGAGTTCTAATTGTTCTTTTGTAAAACTCATAAATTGAAACCTGCTTTACATAAATTATTCTTAACTTTTAGGCGGCTATTTTTCTTAATATTTTCCCTCAAAGCAGAAAAAACGATTTACTAATAACCTGCCTTATCCACATCAGAATTGAAAAATATTTTGCTTCATTTTAAATACTTTAAAATTTTTATAACCGCTTTTGAACAAAAGTATTTACATTTCAATTAAAATAAAAATTATTACTTCAAATGGCAATAAAATTGAAATCATATTGACAAAGTAATTTGTGGTTTGGATCTATGAATTAATAAAGCAAGGTGGTCAATTAAATAGTAGGCGCTTCATCTTCATACAAAATAATATAGCGGCAAAATATAAGTATGATTACAAGTGATTATTTTCGGATACCATACTTTCGCATTTTTTGAAAAGATTTGAGCGGTCAATTTTGAGCGCCTTAGCAG